>JAIWOL010000009.1 GCA_020216925.1 Thiobacillus sp.
GATAGGCCTGCTGGAAGGTGGCGGTTGCGGTCGCGCCTTGCTGCGTCACCTTCAGATCGCTGATGTCGATGCTCGACTTGGGGGCCTCGATACGCGCGCGGCGCTGGGCTTCCCAGACGGCACGCGACAGGCCGGGCGCGCTGAAATCGGGCGCGTAGGCCGCAAGATAGGCGTCGACATCGCGGCGCGCCCAGGCCCGGGCCCAGGCCTTGACGGCGGATTCGACATTGCCGGCAGGCTGCGCGGCGACAGCTTTGGGAGCTGGTGCGGGTTCGGCCGGTTTGGCTGCCGTGACAGCGGGTTTGCTGGCCGGTTTGCGCGGCTGGCCGCCGGTAATGTCCTTGATGAGAGCAAGCTTGGTTTGCGCTGCGGCATTTTTGCTGTCGAGCGCGAGCGCCTTGTCGTAGGCGATCGATGCCAGCTTGGCGTAGATGTCGCCGAGGTTCTCGTGTGCAGTTGCGTAGCTGGGATGCGTGCGGATGGCCTGTTCGAGCGCGTTCTTCGCCGCGTCGTACCTGCCTTGGGAGGCATACAGCACGGCGAGGTTGTTGTAGGGCTCCGGCAGTTCGGGGTAATCCTCGGTGAGGCCGGTGAACAGGGCGATGGCATCGTTGGTCTTGCCCTGGTCGGCCAGGATCAGACCCTTGAGAAAACGCACCTGGGCGTCCTTGGGGTTTTTGGCCAGAAACGCATTGGCGCGGGCCAGCGCTCCAGCGAGATCGCCCTTGCGGAACTGGAGATTGATATCCTGGACCTCGTTGGTCTGGGCAGACGCGGCGGATACGGCCAGGCAGAGCGCAACGGCAGCAAGGAAACGGGGCAAGGCCATGTGATATGCTCGATTCATCTGGAAAGCAGGCATTTTAAGGGATTATCGACTGCGCTGTGACAGTCGGCCTGCCGCCGGATTCCCGTCCTGTCGATTCGTTCCGTTCTTTGCACGATGCTCCACATCTTCAATACCCTCAGCCGCGCCAAGGAAACCTTTGTCCCGTTGCAGCCTGGCCGTGTGCGCATGTATGTCTGCGGCATGACGGTTTACGACCTGTGTCACCTTGGGCACGCGCGGGTGTTTGTCGTGTTCGACATGGTGACACGATGGCTGCGCGCCAGCGGTTATCAGGTCGAGTACGTCAGGAATATTACGGACATCGACGACAAGATCATCAGGCGGGCCGCCGAAAACGGCGAATCGCCGGCCGCGCTGAGCGAACGCTTCATCGCCGAAATGCATGCCGACGAACGCGCGCTGGGGGTGCTGCCGCCAGACCACGAGCCGCGCGCCACACAATACGTAGCGCAGATGCTGGCCCTGATCGGCATGCTGGAGAAGAACGGACTGGCGTATCCGGCCCCCAACGGTGACGTGTATTACAGCGTGCGCCGCTTCGAGTCCTACGGCCGCCTGTCCGGCAAGAGCCTGGATGAATTGCGTGCGGGCGAGCGCGTCGAGGTCGATCCCAACAAGCGCGACCCCATGGATTTCGTGTTGTGGAAGGCGGCCAAGCCCGGCGAGCCGTCCTGGGAATCGCCTTGGGGGCCGGGGCGGCCGGGCTGGCACATCGAGTGCTCGGCGATGAGCGCTGAGCTGCTGGGCCGGCGGTTCGACATCCACGGCGGCGGCCAGGACTTGCAGTTTCCGCATCACGAGAACGAGATCGCGCAATCCGAGGGCGCGCATGGCTGCACCTTCGTCAATTACTGGATGCACAACGGTTTCGTGCGGGTGGACAACGAGAAGATGTCAAAATCGCTCGGCAACTTTTTCACCATCCGCGAAGTGCTGCACAAGTACGACGCTGAAGTCGTGCGTTTTTTCATCCTGCGGGCGCATTACCGCAGTCCCCTGAATTATTCCGACGCGCATCTGGACGACGCGCGCGGGGCGCTCACCCGCCTGTATACGGCACTGAAGGACGTTGCCGGGACAGCTGGGCCAGTCGACTGGACGCATCCCGCCGCGGCGCGCTTCAAGGCGGCGATGGACGATGACTTCAACACGCCCGAAGCCCTGGCCGTGCTGTTCGACCTGGCGGGCGAGGCCAACCGGGGCGATACCGCTGCGGCCGGACAGTTGCGTGCGCTGGGCGGCGTGCTGGGCCTGCTGCAACGCCCGGCTGACGGCTTTCTCAAGGCGGGCGCAGGCGAGGACGGCATGGAGGAAGCCGAAATCGAAGCCCTCATCGCCGCCCGGCTGGCGGCCCGTCAGGCGAGAAATTTTGCCGAATCGGACCGCATCCGCGATGTACTCAAAGCTGCGGGCATCGTGCTCGAAGACGGTGCGGCCGGCACCACCTGGCGGCGCAGCTGAAAGACGGTTTCCCCCGGCAAACAGAAAAGGGACGCCAAGCGTCCCTTTTCTGTTTGCCGGCGCGGCCGGAAATTACTTGGCAGCGGGAGCAGCCGGTGCGGCAGCCGGCTGCGCGTAGGCGGCGGGGTTCCACATGTTCATCCAGGCATTCGGATCAAAGAAATTAAACGTGCCGGTTGCGGCCTGGGCGGTGTCCGCGGAGGGCTGGGGCGTCATGCCCGTCCAGGCGCCCGGGTTGAAGAAATTGAAGCTCGCCGGCGCGGCCGCGTTGGCGGTTCCGGTTGCCGGGGCCATCCAGCTGCCCCAGGCGCCGTAAGTGGCGGGGTTCATCGATGCACCCATCCAGTTGGCATAGAGCGCAGGATTCATCGGCGCCATCATCAACTGCATCATGCGCGGATCCATGGGGGCCATCATCCACTTGGTGTAGAGATTGGGATTCATGGACTGCATCATCATGTTCCACGTATTGGGGTCCATGGGCATCATCATCCAGCGCATCATCTTGCCGGGGTCGGCAAACTGGGTCATGAGCGCGGTATAGAAGTTGGGGTCCATGGAAGCCCCCATCCACTTCATGTACACGTTGGGATCGCTGAACTGCATCATGTTACCCATGGCGCGAGGATCCATCATGCTGCCCATCATGCGGGCCCAATTGCCCGGATCCATCATGTTCACGCCCATCTGCGTGTAGAAGCCGGGTTCGGTCACGGCGTTGGCCCAGGGCACGAACATCTTGGGGTCGCGGTAGGCCGAGCCGTTGCGGGTGAAATCGGTCATGCGTTCCAGCCATTGCGCGCTGGTTTGCGGCGTTGCCGCGGGTTCGGGGGCGGCAGGCGCGTTACCGCTGGCAAGGGCAGCCGAACTGCCGATGAGGCCGAGTGCCATAACGAGGATTTGAACTTTCATGTCGACTCCTTGTGCGGGTGGATAAAACGACAACTAAAAAGATAATGTTGTCTAATTATTGCGTTTATGGGGCATATTGTCAATGGCTGATATTCCCCCGTGATGTCAGTCCGGCCATAATCCACTCATGGCATCGACTGACTTTTTATATCTGGGCGCGCAGGACTGGCGGCATCCCGAATGGCGGGGCGGGTTTTATCCGGACGATTTGCCAGACGACTGGTTGTTGTCTTATTACAACAGCTACTTCCAGTCGGTCTACCTGACGTTGGAACAGGCGGCAGCCGCGACGCCGGCGGACTGGGAGACCTGGCTGGCGGACACGCTGGAACGCTTTGTTTTTCTTGTGGAATTCGACACCGGCCTTGCATTGCCCGCTTCGCCGAAAATCAGGCGGGTGCAGCCGGACTGGGCCGTGTCGCACGTCTGCTGGCTGGATGCGGCGCTTGACCTGCGGGCCTTGTCGCGGCGCATCGCCACCCACGCCGCCACGGGCCAGGCGCTATTCATCCTGAGCCGCGCCGCTGATTTGACGGCTTTGCACCGGGTGGGCGAACTGCGTCAGGTCATGGGTTACTGATGCCGGGTGCGCACGCAGTAAGCCCGGAAACGCCGCCGCCTCCGGTAAGATGATGCAACCGAACAACAAGACAGGTCCGATCCCGTGCAATCCGACAATCTGGTCGAAATCGCAGGCGTCGCATTTGGCTACGGTGCCCGGCCGGTTCTCAAGGGCATCAATCTGACCGCCCGCCGCGGTCAGGTCGTGGCCATCATGGGCAGTAGCGGTTGCGGCAAAACCACACTTTTGCGCCTGATCGGCGGGCAGATCAAACCTGGCCAGGGGACCGTGCGCGTGGCGGGTGAGTCGGTCGCCGATCTCGACCAGGACGGGCTTTATCGTCTGCGCCGGAAAATGGGCATGTTGTTCCAGTTTGGCGCCCTGTTCACCGATATGTCGGTGTTCGACAACGTGGCTTTCCAGTTGCGCGAGCACACCGACCTGCCCGAGGATGCGATCCGCGATCTGGTCCTGATGAAGCTCAACGCCGTGGGGCTGCGCGGCGCGGCGCACCTGATGCCGGCTGAACTTTCCGGCGGGATGGCGCGCCGGGTGGCGCTGGCGCGCGCTATTGCGCTCGATCCCATGCTGGTGATGTACGACGAACCCTTCGCCGGCCTGGATCCGATCTCGCTGGGCGTGACCGGCAACCTGATACGCCGCCTCACCGACACGCTGGGCCTGACGTCGCTCTTGGTGACGCACGACGTGCAGGAATCGCTGAAGATCGTCGATTACGTGTATTTCGTCTCCGAGGGCGTGATCGTGGCGGAAGGTACCGCCGACGCAATCCGGGCGTCCGAACTGCCCTATGTGCATCAGTTCGTGCATGGCGAGGCCGACGGCCCCGTGCCGTTCCATTACCCGGCGCGCGCCTACGCAGACGACCTGGGGCTGGGGGGGCGCGATGCTTAAGCGCGCGCTCGAAAACCTGGGCAACCGCACGATCCAGGGCGTGTGGCGCATGGGCTTTGCCACCCGCTTCCTGCTTGCCGTTTTGATGCATTCCGGCACGGCTTTCCGGCGGTTCGGCCTCACCATCCGCGAGATGTATTTCACGGGTGTGCTCTCGCTCATTATCATTCTGGTGTCTGGGCTGTTCGTGGGCATGGTGCTGGGCCTGCAAGGTTACGAAACGCTCCAGACCTACGGCTCGGAAGAGGCCCTGGGCATACTGGTGGCCCTCTCGCTGGTGCGAGAGCTGGGGCCGGTGGTGGCGGCGCTGCTGTTCGCCAGCCGCGCCGGCAGTGCGATCACGGCGGAAATCGGCCTGATGAAAGCCACCGAGCAGCTTTCGGCAATGGAAATGATGGCGGTCGATCCGATTGCGCGTGTGGTGGCCCCGCGTTTCTGGGCCGGCGTCATCTCGATGCCGCTTCTGGCGGCGCTGTTTTCCGCGATGGGCGTGCTTGGCGGCTACCTGGTGGGCGTGCAGCTCATCGGCGTGGACGAAGGTTCGTTCTGGGCGCAGATGCAAAGCGCGGTCGATTTCGAACAGGATGTTCTCAATGGCGTGATCAAGAGCGTCGTTTTCGGCGTGGCCATCACCGCCATCGCACTGTTCGAAGGGTACGATGCGCCGCCCACCGCCGAAGGGGTGTCGGGGGCCACGACCCGTACCGTTGTGACTTCCAGCCTGGCTGTGCTGGCGCTGGATTTTGTCTTGACCGCATTCATGTTCCGGGGACTCAACTAAATGAACCGAACCGTGCTCGACCTCTGGGTCGGATTATTCGTCGTCGCGGGAATTGCCGCGCTGCTTTTTCTGGCGCTCAAGGTAGGCAGCATGAATACCGTCAACGCCAGCGACAGCTATGAAGTCGTCGCCCGTTTCGAGAACATCGGCGGGCTCAAGGCGCGCGCGCCGGTGAAGAGCGCCGGGGTGGTAGTGGGGCGGGTCGACAGCATCCAGTTCGACACGCAATTCTATGAAGCCAAGGTGACGATGCGCATCGACAAGCGCTATCCTTTTCCCAAGGATACGTCTGCCGCCATTCTCACGTCGGGCCTGCTCGGCGAGCAATACATCGGTCTCGCGGCCGGCGGCGACAGCGTCATGCTCAAAAGTGGCGACACGCTGAAGATCACCCAGGATGCCGTGGTGCTGGAAAACCTCATCGGACAATTCCTCTACGGCAAGGCCCAGGAAGGAAGTACGCAATGAAACTGATCGTCCATTCCCTCATCGCCGCCGGTTGTCTGGCCTGCCTCTCCGTGCATGCCGAGAGCATCAACCTCAGCCAGGCCGTTGAAATGAGCCTGGCTGCCGATCCCCGTATCAAGGAACGCGAACAGGTGGTGGCTGCCGCCCGCGCGCTGGTACAGGAAGTGCGCGGCAACGCCGGCTGGCGTGTCAGCGCCAATGCTTTCGTCGGCCTGGCGCCCGAAGCCGCAGGCGGTTTCTACCAGGGCGGGGCATACAGTTGCGCCGTGCCGCCGTGTACGCCGCGCACCGACGGCGACAAGCTCAAGGGCATTTCGGACTGGACGCACATCGACTTTGCACTGATCAAGCCCTTGTTCACCTTCGGCAAGATCGAGCATTACAGCGATGCCGCGCAAGGCAATGCCGACGTGAAACAGGGCGAACTCAAACAGACACGCGCCGACATCGTCTACGACACCAAGCGCGCCTACTACGGCTATCTGGCTTCGCGCGACGCCTACACGTTCCTGCGCGATATCCAGGCGCGCCTCGACGACGCGATTGCCACGGTTGAGCGCAACCTCAAGGATGAAACCGGCGAATCGAAGCAGTCCGATCTCTACGCATTGCAAACCGCGCGCGGCTTGCTCGCCAAATACGTTTACCAGGCGCGGGCCATCGAAAAGATCAGCCTCGACGGCTTGCGGGTGCTGACCGGGGCGGGGCTAAAATCCGACCTGACTGTGGCCGATTCGCGCATCGAGCCGGTAGCCTTCCCGGTGGTGGAGCTGGCCGAACTCCAGGCCCGGGCGTTGCACGACCGCGCCGAAATGCAGCAGCTCGAATCCGGCCTGCGTGCGCGGCGCGCCTTGCTGGCCGCGAAGAAAGCGGATCGTCTGCCCGATGTCTACGCCGGGGTGATCGGCCAGTTCAACTACGCGTCGCGCCGCGAGCGGCTGGACAATCCCTACCTCAACGACCCGTTCAATGGCGGTGGCCTGACGCCGGTCGTGGGCGTGAAATGGGACAGCGTGTTTGGCGTCGCCAACGCCCGGGTAGACCAGGCCCAGGCCGAACTCGAGGCGCTCAACCACAAGCGTGCCTTTGCCGTGGCTGGAATTCCGTTCGAGGTGAGCGAGGCCTACGCCAACGCGCAGGCCAACTTCGATTCGCAGCGTGAACTGGCGGAAGCTGCGGCTGCCGCGCGACGCTGGATGGTTGCCTCGCTGGCGGATTTCACGGCAGGCGTGGAAAGCGCCGACAAGGTGGCCGACGCAATCAAGAACTACGCGCTGACCCAGACCGAATACCTGCGCACGCTCAACGACTACAACATGAACGTGGCGCAACTGGCTCGCCTGACGGGTGAACTCAAGTAAGCCAGCCGCGTCTACCCCATTTGAATACTTGAACAGGACTCTCCCATGCTGCGTTTATTCCTGACGACTCTTGCCCTGCTGCTGGGCAGCGCGATTGCCAACGTGCGCGCCGCCGACATGGCCCCGGACGTGCTGGCGCGCACCACGACCCAGGACGTGATTGCCTTGCTCAAGCAGGACAAGGACATCCAGAACGGCAACCTCAACAAGGTTTATCAACTGGTCGAAGCCAAGATCCTGCCCAATTTCGATTTCAACCGCATGACCCAGCTCGCCGTGGGCAAGAACTGGCCGCGTGCCACCGCCCAGCAGAAACAGGCTCTGGTGACCGAATTCCGCAACCTGCTGGTGCGCACCTATGCCACATCGCTGACAGCGTTTTCCAATCAAAGCATCGATTTCAAGCCGCTGGTCATGAAGCCGGACGACGACGACGTGACCGTGCGCAGCGAGATCCGCCAGCCGGGCGGGCAGCCGCTGCCGATCGATTACAGCATGTACAAGACCGCATTTGGCTGGAAGGTCTACGACGTGTCGATCGACGGCGTGAGTCTGGTCACCAACTATCGCGCGTCCTTTGCCTCTGCGATCCGTCAGGGGGGCATCGACGGCCTCATCAAGACCCTGGCGGCGCAGTCGGCCAGGGCCGGCGCGCAAGCCGTGCCTGCGCGCAGCGGATCGTGATCGCCTGCGACCAGTCGGTCTGCCGGTTCAGCGGACCACTGACCGTCGATACCGTGGGCAGCGAACTCGCGGCGCTGCGCCCCCATCTGGCCCGGGGCATCACCCGGCTGGATTTCAGCGGCGTCCACTCGGCAGATTCGGCTGCCCTGGCGCTGATATTCGGCGCGCAGCGCGCTGCCCGCGCCCCGCTCACCCTGAGCGGCCTGCCCGAGAGCTTTGTGACGCTGGCCGAACTGTACGGCGTATCCGATCTGCTGCCGGCATGACCCCGGCCATTCGGGTGGCCAACCTCGCCAAACGATTCGGCGGGACACAGGCGCTGGATGGCGTGTCGCTGGACATCGAACCCGGTGCATTCTTCGGCTTGCTGGGCCCGAACGGTGCCGGCAAGACCACGCTGATCTCCATTCTGGCCGGACTTGCGCGGGCCGATGCAGGCGAAGCCTCGGTAATGGGCCACGACGTGGTGCGCGACTACCGCCAGGCGCGTCGCGCGCTTGGCGTGGTGCCGCAGGAACTGGTCTACGACCCGTTTTTCAACGTGCGCGAGACGCTCGTCATCCAGTCCGGTTATTTCGGCCTCAAACACAACGACGACTGGATCGACGAGATCATGCACCACCTCGACCTGACGCCGCACGCGCACAAAAACACACAGGCACTGTCGGGCGGGATGAAACGCCGCCTGCTGGTGGCGCAGGCACTGGTGCACAAGCCGCCGGTGATCGTGCTCGACGAGCCCACAGCCGGAGTGGATGTCGATCTGCGGCGTTCGCTGTGGGCGTTTGTCAGCCGGCTCAACCGCGAAGGCCACACCATTCTGCTCACCACGCACTATCTGGAAGAGGCAGAAGCCCTGTGCGGGCGCATCGCCATGCTCAAGGCCGGTCGCATCGTTGCCTGCGACACGACCCGCAATCTGCTGCAACACACCAATGAGCATTGCGCCAGTCTGCGCATCGACGCCGAAACGCTGCCGCCTGACTGGCAGGCGCGCATGCAGCGCGGCGCCGGCGGCAACTGGCGCTACAGTTTCGGCGACTACACCGAGCTCGAATCCCTGCTTGCCGCACTTCGCACCGCAGGCATACGGGTGCAGGAAATGCAGCTGCTGGAGCCCGATCTGGAGGATGTCTTCACCGACATCATGCAGCGCACATGAGCGGACTGCCGGCACTGTTCTACAAGGAAATGCTGCGCTTCTGGAAAGTGGCGGTGCAGACCGTGGTGGCGCCGGTGGTCACCGCGCTGCTCTACCTGCTGATTTTTTCGCACGTGCTGGAAGATCACGTCCAGGTCTACCCCGGCGTAACCTATACCGCCTTCCTGGTGCCTGGCCTGGTGATGATGAGCATGCTGCAGAACGCGTTTTCCAACAGCTCGTCGAGCCTGATCCAGTCGAAAATGCAGGGCAACATCGTGTTCGCGATGCTGTCGCCGCTGTCGTATCTGGAATTCTTTCTGGCCTATCTGGGCGCGGCGATCATTCGCGGTCTGGTCGTGGGCGCGGGCGTGTGGGCGGTGACCTGGGCATTCGTGCCATTCGTCATGCCGCACTGGGGCTGGCTTGCGGCGTATGCCCTGCTGGCGTGCGCGATTCTCGGCGCGCTCGGTATCGTCGCCGGCATCTGGGCCGAGAAATACGACCAGCTGGCGGCGTTTCAAAACTTTCTCATCCTGCCGCTCACCTTTCTGTCCGGCGTGTTCTATTCCATCCATTCGCTGCCGCCATTCTGGCAGACGGTGTCCCGTTTCAATCCGGTGTTCTACCTCATCGACGGTTTCCGCCATGCCTTCGTTGGCCAGTCCGACGCCGACCCATGGCTGGGCCTGCTGGTCGCCGGGGCCTGCTTTGTGGCAATATCCGCGCTCACGTTGATGCTGCTCAGAAGCGGCTACAAATTGAGGCACTGATACATGGTTACCCCCGACGACATCAAAGGCTGGATCACCGAAAAACTGCCTTGCGACCACATCGAGCTCGACGGCGACGGCCAGCACTTCCAGGCCGTGATCGTCAGCCCGTCGTTCACAGGCAAGAACATGATCCAGCAGCACCGCCTGGTCTACGACGCGCTTGGCGCGCGCATGCACGCGCAGATCCATGCGCTGTCGATGAAAACCTACACGCCCGAAGACTGGGCCGCCCGCTGAGATGGATTCGCTGCTGATCCACGGCGGCAACACACTTGCCGGCGAGGTGCGCATTTCGGGTGCCAAGAATGCAGCGCTGCCAATCCTGACCGCCAGCCTGCTCACCGCAGGCCCGCTGCAGCTCTCCAATGTTCCGCAGCTCAAAGACATCAGCACCATGCTGGCGCTGCTGGGCCATATGGGGGTGACCGTCACGCCGGGCGAGAAGAATTGCGTCACGCTTTGCGGCGAGAACATCCCGCACAAGGAAGCGCCGTATGAAATGGTGAAAACCATGCGCGCCTCGATTCTGGTGCTGGGCCCCACCCTGGCGCGCTTTGGCGAAGCGCGGGTCTCCCTGCCGGGCGGCTGCGCCATTGGCTCGCGCCCGGTGGACCTGCACATCAAGGGCTTGCAGGCCATGGGGGCGGAGATTCGCATCGAACACGGCTACATTCACGCCAAGGCCAAACGTCTCAAGGGCGCGCACATTGCCATGGACGTGGTCACCGTGACGGGCACCGAAAACCTGATGATGGCCGCCGCACTCGCCGACGGCACCACAGTGCTGGCCAATGCCGCGCGCGAACCCGAAGTCGTCGATCTGGCCAATTGCCTGATCGCAATGGGCGCAAAAATCGAAGGCGCAGGCAGCGGCGTCGTCACCATCCACGGCGTACCCGAACTGCACGGCGCCGCGCACCGCATCATGCCCGACCGCATCGAAACCGGCACCTTCCTCGTCGCCGCCGCAATGACTGGCGGCAAAATCCGCGCACTCGACGCCGCTCCCGAAACCCTGGTGTCGGTGATGGGCAAACTTGCCGACGCCGGCGCGCACGTGACGCAAGGCGACCACTGGATCGAGGTTGAATCCGATGGCGTGCTGAACGCCGTAGACGTCCGCACCGCGCCGCACCCCGCGTTTCCCACCGACATGCAGGCGCAGTTCATGGCCTTGAACTGCGTGGCCAGCGGCGCCGCCAGCGTGACCGAAACCATTTTCGAGAACCGCTTCATGCACGTGCAGGAACTGCGTCGCCTGGGGGCCAACATCGAGGTTTCTGGCCACACCGCCCTGGTGCGCGGCGTACCGCGGCTCGATGGCGCGATCGTGATGGCGACCGACCTGCGCGCCTCGGCCTGCCTGGTGCTGGCCGGCCTGGTTGCCGCAGGCGAAACCACCATCGAACGCATCTACCATCTCGATCGCGGCTACGAACGCATCGAAGAAAAACTCACCCAGCTCGGCGCGCGCATCAAGCGGGTGCATTGAGAACACTACCATGCGTTATTCCGGCATCAAGCTGACGTGCTCCAAGGGTTGTGTCCTGGACCTGAATCTGCCGCTGGATTGCGCAACGAAAGGCATCGATCAATGCGTCTGAGCGAGAATCAGGCCCGCGCCATTACGCAGATCGCGCATGAAATCGCGGGAGAGCAGGCGCAGGTGCGGGTTTTTGGCTCACGGCTGAACGATGATGCGCGCGGGGGTGATCTCGACCTCCTGCTTGAATTGACTGAACCCGTGGTCAATCCTGCGCTACTGGCCGCAAGGTTCGCCGCCCGGGTCAGTCGCTTGATGCAGGGCCGCAGCGTAGACGTCCTGCTTGCCGGCCCCAACCTCAGGCGCCTGCCCATCCATGACATCGCCTTCAGGGAAGGGAGGGTGTTATGACGATTGATCCAAAGATGGCACTGCGGCTACAGTTCCTGGCACGCGTCGTGCGGAAAGAAAGTCAGCACCTCGCGGGCACGGACCAGCGTCTTTTTGTCGACCCCTTTACACCGGAACGCGCCGCCCAACTTGAAACCGATGCGGATCTTGCCGAGCGGGTAGAGGCCTTCGCAGGACGAATCGGGCGCCTGCAGGACACCCTTGGCGACAAACTATTGCCTGGGCTTCTGGCCGCCTTGGGCGAATCGCCGGCCGCAGCCATCGATAACCTGGACCGGGCCGAACGGCTGGGGTGGATCCCTTCGGCGGACGAATGGATGACCCTGCGCAAGCTCAGGAACCAGATGGTGCATGAGTATGTGGAAGACATCGCGGTGCTCGCCAGTGCGTTGCAGACGGCCCACGAGTTCGTGCCAATGCTCACCGACGCAGCGAACAAGCTGCTTGCGGAGATCGCGCGCCGCAACTGGGAATGAACAGCCGATGAACCCTGGCATCCGATACAAACCGACATGACCTACACCGGAATCACCCTCGCCCTTTCAAAAGGGCGCATCTTCGACGAAACCCTGCCGCTGCTGGCTGCCGCCGGCATCGTGCCGGCCGAAAACCCCGAGTCCTCGCGCAAGCTCATCATCGGCAGCAACCGCGCCGACGTGCGGTTCATCATCGTGCGCGCGAGCGACGTGCCGACCTACGTGCAATACGGCGCCGCCGACCTCGGCATCGCCGGCAAGGACGTGTTGAACGAACACGGCGGCAACGGCCTGTATCAGCCGCTCGACCTGCGCATTGCCTGCTGCCGCATGATGGTTGCCGTGCGCGAAGGCTACGATTACGCCGGCACCGTCAGGCAGGGCGCGCGCATCCGCGTCGCCACCAAATACGTCAACGCCGCGCGCGAACACTTCGCCAGCAAAGGCGTGCACATCGACCTCATCAAGCTCTACGGCTCGATGGAACTTGCCCCGCTGGTCGGCCTGTCCGACGTCATCGTCGATCTCGTTTCCACCGGCGGCACGCTCAAGGCCAACGGCCTGGTGGCGGTGGAACACATCAGCGACATCAGCTCGCGGCTGGTGGTGAACCAGGCTGCGCTCAAGCTCAAGCGCGGGTTGATCCAGCCGGTGATTGA
>JAIWOL010000071.1 GCA_020216925.1 Thiobacillus sp.
CGGGTTTGGATTGGAATTGCTGGCGGTTTTGGATTGGAATGAGTGGCGGTTTTGGAGTGGAATGAGTGGCGGTTTTGGAGTGGAATATGCACGCAAGCAGCAGGCCTGTACCGAGTGCCATACCAGCGCGGTCACCAGCATGGCAAAGGCCGAAGACTGGTTCGCCGACAAGGATCTCGACTACACCGGCATGGGGCCCAAGGAAACCTGCGAGTTCATCAAGACCACGCATCACGGCAAGACCGGCACCCCGGCCGCCATGCTGTCCCATCTGCTGACCGACCCGCGCATCCTCTGGGCCATCAAGGGCGGCCTGCCCAACGCCGGCGCCCTGCCCATGGGCAAAAAAGCCGAACTGATTCCCGGCGACATCGACGAGTGGCGCACCCAGGTCGCAGCCTGGATCAACGGCGGCATGAAGTGTGAATAGGCCCGTCTTGCACATGGGCCGGCGACTGGGCGCGCTTTGCCTGCTCGCCGTCTTGGCCCCCGGCGCGCCGCGTGCCGAGGACGCGGCGGGCCGCGAGGTCCGCATCACCCACGAGCTGTCGAGCGTTACCGTGCTGCATCGCGGCAAGCCCGTGGTGATCGAGCGCAACCCGGATACCGAAAACACCATCGAGCCGGATTTCGCCCTCACCTCGCGGCCCTGCCCGCCCTTCTGCGTTTTGCCGATGACTCTTGCACCGGGCGTGGAAACCCTGGGCGAACTCGAACTCATCGGCTATCTGCAACAGGTCGGCAAGAACAGCGGCGTACTGGTCATCGATTCGCGCGACGGCTCCTGGCCGCAACGTTCCGGCGTCATTCCCGGTGCGGTGCTGCTGCCCTGGCAGAAACTGCACCCGGCGCACGCCAGTGCCGCCGAAATTGCCGACACCCTGCAATTCCAGTTTGGCGCGGCACGGCAGGACGGCCTGTGGAATTTTGCCGGGGCCAAAACCCTGGTTTTTTACTGCAACGGCCCCTGGTGCGGCCAATCCCCCACCAACATCAGGCAGTTGCTGGCCTTGGGCTATCCCGCGCACAAGCTCAAGTGGTACCGCGGCGGCATCCAGGACTGGAAAGCCCTGGGACTGACAACTGTGCCATACGACAACACGCCTTAATCCGTTATCATCCGCTGCATAAACCGGCCTGATCCACAGGCTTTCAGAACCGTCCGGAGGAATTTTCCCATGACCAAACTGCTGTCCACGCTCGTTTTCGCCCTGGGTGCGGGACTCGCCCTGCCTGCACTGGCCCAGACCCCGGCCTACCCCAACACCACCAATCCCTACCTCAAGAATGTTCCCGCCCCCGCGCCGAACCCCATGACCCTGCTGCCCAAGGGCAGCGGCGCGATGAAAGACGCCATTCCCTGGGCAATGTCGGCCACGCCGACCGCCGAACAGAAAAAACAGCTGATGAAATCCATGATGCCGCTGATGGCGAACATGGGCCTGAACATCCGCGACGTCATGAACTACATGACAACCAAATACCAGGCCAAGGCAGGCGTATCCTTCGACGACGTGGTCGAATCCATGAAACTGCGCGCCAACCAGCTCAACCTGAAGCTGGTCGGCCATTCGCCCATGATCAAGGACATCCAGGCCGTGCTGGGCGACACCACCAGCCCGCGCATGGAAGTGTTCCACTTCTGCGACATCGCCGCCGGTCGCGAAATCATGAAGCTGGTTCCTGAAGCCATCGTCTATCTGCCCTGCCGCATCGCGGTCATGGAAGACGACAAGAGAAACGTCTGGGTACTGACCCTGGACTGGGACATGGCGTGGCTCGACAGCATCAACGGCTCGATGGGAATCACCCCGGAAATCGCCAAGATGGCAGTGGAAATCCGCGACAAGATGGACAACGTCATGCGCGCAGGCGCAAACGGCGACCTCTGATCCGGCCGCAGCCGGCCGGGGCGTACCTTCGCCTTGGCCTGGTCGTCCGGACGCACTAGACTGCATGAGCGTTACCCCGTAGCAACTTGCGCAATCCGCTGGCCTTCAGCGAACGCTCGCCGGACAACCGGCACCAATCGGAGATTTACCATGAACACACGCAAACTCGCACTCGCCGCCGCCCTGCTGGCCAGCCCCCTGGCGCACGCTCAATTCGGCATGGAGCAGATGATGAACCCCATGGCCATGATGGGTCCGATGATGGCGCCGATGGGCATGATGGCGCCGATGATGGGCGGCATGACCCCCATGATGGGTTCGATGATGGCGCCGATGAACATGATGGGCCCGATGATGCAGCCCATGAACCAGATGGCCGCTCCCATGGGCGCGATGATGGCACCCATGGCGCCCATGATGTTTCCCATGCCCCCCATGATGTTTCCCATGCCCCCCATGATGATGCCGCCTGCCGCGCCGGCCGCTGAACCCGCTCCGGCCAAATAAGCTTTCCCTGCCCTCGAGCCCGCCTGCCGCGGGCTCGATTTGTTTCAGCCCCGCCAGACAAACTGGCTCACCCCGGAGTTTCCAACCATGAATGCCCGCACCCTGACCCTCGCCCTGCTGCTCGCCGGTTCGACCGGTGCCCATGCCCAGTTTGGCGGCATGATGAACCCCATGACCATGATGAATCCCATGGGCATGATGAATCCCATGACCATGATGGCCCCCATGGGCATGATGGCCGCGCCGATGATGATGCCGATGGGGGCCGGCATGATGTCCAGCCAGATGTACAACCCGCAATCCATGATGAACCCCTACCTCAATCCCATGGCGGCCGGCAATCCCTACATGAACCAAGGCGGCGGCATGATGAACCCCTTCGCCATGATGCAGCCCGCGCCGGCCTACGGCGGATACGCCGCCCCGGCTGCGCCGGCCATGCCGTTCTTCCCCGCAGCCCCGGCTCCGGCACAACAAATGGCACCCATGCCCTATTTCCCGGCCATGCCCGCAGCCGCCCCGGCTCACGGCTATGCCGCGCCCGCGCCCGCCTACCCCATGATGATGCCGGCCGCCCCGACTGCCGCACCGCAGGCTGCCGCACCGCAGGCTGCCGCGCCGACCGCCAATCCTTTCGATCCTTCGGTCTGGATGCAGATGATGGGCGGCATGATGGCAGTTCAGCCCGCAACGCCTGCCGCCCCCGAAACCAAGTAAACCCCCCGCCCGTTCCGCCGCAGGAACGGGACCGGCTGGCGAATCCATGCCCCGCTTCCGGCTGTTTGCCGTGCTCATTGCGCTGGCGGCCCTCGCCGCCGGCGTGTGGTTTGGGCGTGGACATTACGCGCCTGCGGCAAGCGATGCTGCCGCACTCGCGGCGCTGCACCAGGCCAGCTACCCTGACCCCCAGGGCCGGTCACAGGCGCTGGCGCAGTGGGCAGGCAGGCTGCGGGTGGTGAACTTCTGGGCCAGCTGGTGCGCGCCCTGCAGGGAAGAAATGCCGGATTTCGACGCGCTGGCCCGTCGCTATCGGCACAAAGGCGTCGAATTCATCGGCATTGCCGTCGATACAGAAGCCAACGTGCAGGCTTTTCTCCAAAAGCAACCCGTCAGTTACCCCATTCTCATCGGCGGCGGAAACGCGCACCTGCTGGCACGCCAGCTTGGCAATGCCACCGGGGCCTTGCCGTACACGCTGGTTCTCGACCGGGAGGGCAGGGTTGTGATTCGCCATCTGGGCCGCCTGCCCCGTGCCACACTCGACGCTGTCCTGCGCGAAAACCTGGCGCATTGAGAATCGACGCACGGAAGCGATTTAGCGTCAATATCTAGACAATTTGTATTCATTTACGGCAAACTCGCCGCCATGACGCTCAAGCGAACCGGTCGCACGACGACCCCATCCGTGCCGAATCTGCGCCCGCATATCCTGGTGCTGCACGGCCCCAATCTCAATCTGCTCGGCAGCCGCGAGCCCAAACACTACGGGCTGGTTACGCTCGATGCCATCAACCGGGCGCTGACTGCGCGCGGCGAAGCGGCCGGCGCGCTGGTCGAAACCTTCCAGCACAATCACGAAGGCGCGCTGGTCGACCGCATCCACCAGGCGGCGCGCGACCAGGTCGACTTCATCATCATCAACCCCGCCGCCTACACGCACACCAGCGTGGCCATGCGCGATGCGCTGGCGGCGGTTGCCATCCCCTTCGTCGAAGTGCATCTGTCCAACGTCCATGTCCGGGAAGCCTTCCGCCGCCACTCCTATTTCTCCGATCTCGCGGTCGGCGTCATAACGGGGCTGGGCGCGCACGGCTACGAACTCGCGCTGGAACACGCACTCCGGCATCATCAAAACAGGACTGCCCATGGATCTCAGAAAACTGAAAAAGCTCATTGACCTGGTACAGGAATCGGGTATCGCCGAGCTGGAAATCACCGAGGGCGAAGAAAAAGTCCGCATCGCCAAGAGCATAGCCGGCACCCCCATGATGATGGCCCCCCAGCAGCATTACCTGCCGGCGGCGGCGCCTGCGGCGGCACCGGCAGCGCCTGCGGCCCCGGAGGAAGACGCCATTCCCGAAGGCCATGTCGTGCGTTCACCCATGGTGGGCACCTTTTATCGCGCCCCCGCGCCGGGCGCCAACAATTTTGTCGAAGTCGGCCAGAATGTCGGCGCGGGAGATACCCTCTGCATCATCGAGGCCATGAAACTGCTGAACGAAATCGAAGCGGATCAGGGCGGCGTCATCAAAGCCATCCTGGTCGAAAACGGCCAGCCGGTGGAATACGGCGAACCGCTGTTTGTCATTGCCTGATTTGGAGACGGGAACCGGGGGCTGGAATCGGGAGGCCAGGGCGCCGCGCCACGCGGCATGATTTACCGGCCCCCGAATCCTCGCTTCTGGCCCCTAACACGCATGTTTGAAAAGATACTGATCGCCAACCGCGGCGAAATCGCCCTCCGCATCCAGCGTGCCTGCCGCGAAATGGGCATCAAGACGGTGGCGGTGTATTCCGAGGCCGACCGCGACGCCAAATACGTGAAACTCGCCGACGAATCGGTCTGCATCGGCCCGGCTCCCTCTTCGCAAAGTTATCTGCATGTGCCGTCGATCATCGCTGCCGCCGAGGTCACCGATGCCGAGGCCATCCACCCCGGCTACGGCTTTCTCTCGGAAAACGCCGATTTTGCCGAACGGGTGGAATCTTCGGGTTTCACCTTCATCGGCCCGCGTCCGGACAACATCCGCCTCATGGGCGACAAGGTCGCCGCCAAGCAGGCCATGCTCGCCGCCAAGGTGCCGTGCGTGCCCGGTTCCGACGGCGCGCTGCCGGACGACGGTGAAGAAATCGCCCGGATTGCCGCCCAAATCGGCTATCCGGTCATCATCAAGGCCGCCGGCGGCGGCGGCGGACGCGGCATGCGCGTGGTGCACACCGAGGCGGCGCTGCTCAACGCCGTGACCATGACCAAGACCGAAGCCGGAGCCGCATTCGGCAACCCCATGGTCTACATGGAAAAATTTCTCCAGACCCCGCGTCACATCGAAATCCAGATACTGGCCGACGAGCACGGCAACGCGGTGCACCTGGGCGAACGCGAATGCTCGATGCAGCGCCGCCATCAAAAAGTGCTGGAAGAAGCGCCCGCCTGGGGGCTGGATCCCAAGTTGCGCGACAAGATCGGCGAACGCTGCGCCGAAGCCTGCCGCAAGATCGGCTATCGCGGCGCGGGCACCTTCGAGTTCCTGTATGAAAACGGCGAGTTCTATTTCATCGAAATGAACACGCGCGTGCAGGTCGAGCACCCTGTCACCGAGCTCGTCACCGGCATCGACATCGTGCAGACGCAAATCCGCGTGGCGGCGGGCGAAAAACTGCCCTTCAGGCAAAAGGACATCCAGCTCCGCGGCCACGCCATCGAGTGCCGCATCAACGCCGAACACCCGAGCACGTTTGTGCCCAGCCCAGGCAAGCTCACCAACTACCACGCCCCCGGCGGCCCCGGCATCCGCGTCGATTCGCACGTGTATCACGGCTATTACGTGCCACCGCACTACGACTCGATGATCGGCAAACTCATCGCCTACGGCGACACCCGCGACCAGGCCATCGCCCGCATGCGCGGCGCGCTGATGGAAATGGTCGTCGAGGGCATCAACACCAACATCCCGTTGCACCAGGACCTGATGCACGACGCGGCATTCATCGCGGGCGGCACCAGTATTCACTACCTGGAGCACAAGCTGGCCGGAGAAAAGGGGTAGACGGGGCGCGGTGAACGGATATAGCCGCTTGCCGCCAACTGCTGACCGCGCATCCACATGCCTTGGCAATCCCTCCGTCTCCTCGTCGATTCCAGGACCGCAGAACCGCTGTCCGACGCGCTGATGGAAGCCGGCGCGCTGTCTGTGTCACTGGAAGACGCGGATGCAGGCACGGTCGATGAAACGCCGCTGTTCGGCGAGCCCGACCACCCCACGGCCGAGTTATGGCAGCGCAGTATCGCCGCCGTGCTCTTTGACATGGACGCCGACGTGGCGGCGATCCTCGCGCAGGCTGCGCACGCCATCGGCGCCCCCGCCCCCAGTGTCTACAGCGTGGAAACCGTGGCGGACGCGGACTGGGTACGCCTCACCCAGTCGCAGTTCGATCCCATTCCTGTTTCACCCCGCCTGTGGATCGTGCCGACCTGGCACGATGCGCCCGACGCCCGCGCAATCAACCTGAGACTCGACCCCGGCCTCGCCTTCGGCACCGGCAGCCACCCCACCACCCGGCTCTGCCTGCGCTGGCTGGATGCCAACCTCCGGGGCGGCGAAACCGTACTGGATTATGGCTGCGGCTCGGGCATCCTCGCCATCGCCGCCGCCAGACTGGGGGCTGCCCAGGTCGACGGCATCGATATCGACCCACAGGCAATCACGGCTTCCAATGACAACGCCGCCCTGAACGAAGTCCCCGCCCGCTTCGGATTGCCCGGCACATTGCCGGAACAGGCGTACGACATCGTCGTCGCCAACATTCTCACCAATCCCCTGAAAGCCATGGCGCCCCTGCTCGCCGCCAAGGTGCGGCAGGAAGGGAAACTGGTGCTGTCGGGAATTCTGCTCGAACAGGCCGAGGAGGTGATGGCGATCTACCGTCAATGGTTCAACTTCGACCCGCACGCAGCCGACGAAGGCTGGGTACGCCTGTCCGGAACACGAAAATGAACTACCGCGCCGCCTGCCCCCACTGCGCAAGCGTGTTCCGGCTGGGCGACGACCAGCTGGCCGCCGCGCAGGGCTGGGTGCAGTGCGGGGTTTGCGGCGCGGCGTTCGATGCGCGGCTGTCGCTGCGTCTGGAAGACGGCTCGACCCTGCCGCACGTCATCGAACCCGCCCCCACCACGCCGCCTGCCACGTCCCGGCCTGAAACCCGCCCGGCCGAGACGGTCGCCGAAGTCCAGCCCGCGCCGCCGGACGCGACAGGCGAAGCCGGCGCACTTTCCGCCCCGGCGGACGATGCGGCGTCGGCCACAGCCATCGGCCTGCCTCACGGCGTCCGCGAACGCGAAGACCCCCTCGAACTGCCGTCGATCATCCTCATCGACCCCAACCTGCCCGGCAACGACGAACCCGGGCCCATGCCGGATATCCGCCCGGAGCCCGCGCCCGCCCCGGCGGCCACCCTCCCGCCGCCCAGCGTGCCCGCACCTTCGGCCCCAGCCGCCGCGCGCATCGAATACGCCCACCCCGCCCCCGTTCGACCTGCACGCCGTCGCGCCCGCAAACCCTGGCTCGGCGGACTGGCCGCACTGCTGCTCAGCCTGGCCCTGTTTGCACAACTCGCCTGGTTTCAGCGCGACCGCCTCGCCACGCAATTTCCGCAGCTGCGGCCTGCGCTCGAACAGGCATGCGCGCAGCTGGGCTGCACGCTTTCCCTGCCCAAACAGCTCGACCAGATCCGCATCGTCGGTTCAGACCTCACCACCGAAGCCAGCGGCCAGCTACGCCTCGACCTCACCCTCGGCAACCGCGCCCGCCATGCCATGGCGTGGCCAGTGCTGGTGCTCACCCTCACCGACCAGGCCGGCCGGCCGCTGGCCCGGCGCAGCTTTGCCCCCAGCGAATATCTGGCCGACGCCAGCCGCATCCGTGCCGGCATGCCTGCAACCGCCGAACAGGCTCTCAGCCTGCCGCTGGCCGTGCAAGACCTGGCTCCGATGGGCTTCGATCTGCGGCTCGCCTACTAACCCTGCGGGGTGTGGTTCGCGCCGCACTTCTTCGGTATAGTTCGGCTTCCCGTTGCGGGAGAGCGCGGCAACCGCCGCCGCCGAAGGCGCAATTCACCCGGAATCGATCAGGCAAAAGGACCGCAACTCCCGGATTCACGCCGGGTATCACTCTGGAGAGCGCAGTGCGGGCATGGCCCGGCTACTGCCACCGAAGGGGCAGCGGACGGCTGAGCAGCCTGCCGTAATCTCTCAGGTACCAAGGACAGAGGGGTGAAGCGCATCCGGCGCTTCACCCTTTTTTTGATTCTGGTACCGCACATGACAACGCAAGCCGCACTCAAAACCACGCCGCTCAACGCCATCCACCGTGAATCCGGCGCAAAGATGGTCGACTTCGGCGGCTGGGACATGCCGCTCCACTACGGCTCGCAAATCGAGGAACACCACGTGGTACGCACCGGTTGCGGGCTGTTCGACGTGTCGCACATGCTGCCGCTGGATATTCGCGGCGACAACGTGCGCGCGTTCTTGCGCCGCCTGGTCGCCAACAACGTCGATAAACTGCAGGTCTCGGGCAAGGCGTTGTACTCGTGCATGTTGAACGAGAGCGGCGGCGTGATCGACGACCTCATCATCTATTTCATGGACGAATCGTGGTTCCGCCTGGTGGTGAACGCCGGCACGGCGGACAAGGATCTCGCGTGGATGGACAAGCAAAACGCCGAGTGGGGCACGAATCTCACGCTCACGCCGCGCCGCGATCTGGCGATGGTCGCCATCCAGGGCCCGAAAGCCGCCGAAGTGCTGAACAACGCGCTGCCCGGCGTGGACAGCATCACCCGCACGCTCAAACCCTTCAACGCCGCCGCGATGGGCGAGATGTTCGTCGCGCGCACGGGCTACACCGGCGAAGACGGCTTCGAAGTGATGATTCTCGCCAAATCGGCCCCCATGTTCTGGCGCGCGCTGGTCGAAGCGGGCGGTCAGCCCATCGGTCTGGGCGCACGCGACACGCTGCGGCTCGAAGCCGGCATGAATCTCTACGGCCAGGACATGGACGAAACCACCAGCCCGCTCGAATCCGGCCTCGCGTGGACGGTCGACCTGAAGACCGAACGCGATTTCGTTGGCCGCCGCGCACTCGAATCGAGCGAGCTGTCGAAGCAGATGGTCGGGCTGGTGTTGCTCGACAAAGGCGTCCTGCGCAGTCATCAAAAAGTGCTGACAAGACACGGCGAAGGCGAAATCACCTCCGGCACGTTCTCGCCGACGATGCAGCAGTCGATCGCGCTCGCGCGCATCCCGATGGGCATCGCGCCGGGGGAAGAAGTCGACGTCGAAATCCGCGACAAAAAGCTGCGCGCGAAAGTGGTGAAGTATCCGTTCGTGCGCAACGGCAAAATTCTGGTTTGACAGCGGCATTGAGGCGCAAGCGGGTCTCCTGCCCGGCCTCTATAGACCTCTCTGTAACTTTTTATTGATTGGAGTCCCCATGTCCATCCCCGCAGACCTCAAATACACCCCGTCCCACGAATGGGTGCGCGTCGAAGCCGACGGCACGCTGACCGTCGGCATCACCCACCACGCGCAGGATCTGCTCGGCGACATGGTGTTCATCGAAAACCCCGCCGTCGGTCGCGTGCTGAATAAAGGCGAAGAGTGCGCCGTAGTCGAATCGGTCAAGGCCGCGTCCGACGTGTACGCGCCGGTGGCGGGCGAAGTCGTCGCGACCAACGGCGACACCGAATCCCGCCCCGAGACCGTCAACACCGACGCCTACGCCGCGTGGATGTTCAAGCTCAAGCCCGCCGACCCCGCCAGCGTCGGCGAACTGCTGGACGCCGCGGCGTATCAGAAGCTGGTCGAATCGGAAGCGCATTGA
>JAIWOL010000010.1 GCA_020216925.1 Thiobacillus sp.
ATCGGTGAGGAGTGAGGCGTGAGGGGTGAGGCGAAAAAGCCCGCCCCACGCTGGCCCGCTCCTCACGCCTAACCCCTCACGCCTCACGCCCACCATGCCCTTTATTCCCCACACCCCCGACGACGTCACCGCCATGCTCGGCACCATCGGTGCGGCCAGTATCGACGCGCTGTTCGACGAAATCCCGCCCGCGCTCAAGTCCGGCAAATTGAAGCACGTGCCCGAAGGCGCGCCCGAAATGGCCGTTGCCCGCCTCATGCACGAGCGCGCCGCTCTAGATGGTTTCTGGTCCAACTTCATCGGCGCGGGCGTGTACGAGCACCACATCCCGGCCGCGATCTGGCAGATCACCACGCGCGGCGAGTTCTACTCGGCCTACACCCCGTATCAGGCCGAAGCGAGCCAGGGCACGCTCCAGCTCATCTACGAATACCAGACCATGATGACCCGGCTCACCGGGCTCGACGCGTCGAACGCCTCGTTGTACGACGGCGCGTCCGCGCTGGCCGAAGCCGTGCTCATGGCCGTGCGCGCGCACAAATCCTCGCGCCGCGTGCTGATGCCCAAAACCGTGCACCCGACCTACCGCAAGGTCGTGCTCACCACGGTCAAGAATCAGGGCATCGAGCTGGTTGAACTGGATTACGACCCCGCCACCGGCATGACGGTGCTGCCCGCCGATCCGGGCGCGTTCGCCGGGCTCGTCATCCCGCAGCCCAACTTCTTCGGCGTGCTCGAAGACGTCCACGCCCTGACCGACTGGGCGCACGCGCACCGTGCCATGGCGATTGCGCTGGTCAACCCGACCACGCTCGCCGTGCTCGAAGCGCCGGGGCAATGGGGCGGCAGTAATAATCAAATCACCGGCGCCGACATCGCCTGCGGCGAAGGCCAGCCGCTCGGCGCGCCGATGGCGTCGGGCGGGCCGTACTTCGGCTTCATGTGCTGCCGTCAGGAGTTCGTCCGCCAGATGCCGGGGCGCATCGTCGGCCGCACCGTCGATCTCGACGGCAAACCCGGCTTCTCGCTCACCCTGCAAGCGCGCGAACAACACATCCGCCGCTCCAAAGCCACGTCCAACATCTGCACCAACCAGGGGCTGGTCGTCACCGCCGCGACGCAATACCTGTCGCTGCTCGGCCCCGCCGGTCTCGCCAAAGTCGCGGCCGCGTCGCACGCCAACACGGTGGCGCTTGCCGACAAGCTCTGCGCGATTCCCGGCGTGCAGCGCGCGTTTTCGAGCCCCTACTTCCACGAAGTCGTGCTGCAACTCGACCGCAAGGTGGCGGATGTGCTGCGCGCGCTGCGCGCCCAGGGCATCCTCGGCGGGTTCGATTTATCGGCCAGCTACCCTGAGCTTGGCAACGCGATTCTGGTGTGCGCGACTGAAACCAAGACCGCCGCCGACCTCGACGCATACGCCAGCCAGCTCGCGCGCATCCTCTCCGCCGCCACGCCACGCTGATTGATACCGCCCAAACCTGAAAGCCCGCCATGAGCAGCATTCCCCGCGACAAAGCGTTTTACGAACTCGCCGACGAACACATCACGCTGTGCAATACGCACATGGACAAGGCCCAGCCGGCCAAGGTCGGCGCCGCCATGCTCTTTGCCGCTTCGCGGTTCAATGCCTTCGTGATCATGGCGGCGAGCGAGAACAAGGCGGAAATGCTCGCGCAAAAAGAAGCCGCCATCGCGTATTTCCTCAATGAATACGAAACGAACCTGCGCGAGAATATCGACGAGCATTTGAAGCGTTACCAGAACTGAACGGGCATTCCCGTTTCTTTGCAGTGAACATTCAAGGAGAAACATCATGGCAGTGACTCTAGGCGGCAACCCCATCGACGTGGCCGGCACCTTCCCCAAGGTGGGCGATACCGCGCCCGACTTCAAACTGGCAAACAAGGATTTGGCCGATGTTTCGCTGGCCGACTTTGCCGGCAAGAAGAAAATCCTCAACATCGTGCCGAGCCTCGACACGCCGGTGTGCGCCATCTCGACCAAAAAATTCAACGACGCCGCGTCCGACAAGGTGGCCGTGATCGTGATTTCCGCCGATCTGCCGTTCGCGCAAAGCCGCTTCTGCGGTGCCGAAGCGCCCAGCGTGACCACGCTCTCGACCCTGCGCGGCGGCGCCGAATTCAAGCGCGCGTACGGCGTGGACATCACCTCCGGCCCGCTCGCTGGCGTCACTGCGCGCGCCGTCGTCGTGCTCGATGAAGCCAACAAAGTCATCCACGCCGAGCTGGTGCCGGAAATCAAGCAGGAACCGGATTACGACGCGGCGCTGGCCGTATTGAAATAACCGACGCTCCCCCCACCGAGACACCGCGAACCCCGCACGGCGCCTGAACGTTTTTCTCTGTGTCTCTGTGGTTGATGATTTTTTTCTGACTACGTCCATGCTCATCTTCGACCACTCCCGCCCCGGCCGTACCGCCACCGCTCAACTGCCTGCCGCTGGCGGCAGCCTCGCTGACATTCCCGCCGCGTTCCGCCGTAAGACCGCGCCGGGATTGCCGGAGGTGTCCGAGCTCGACGTGGTGCGCCATTACACGCGGCTTTCGCAAAAGAATTTTTCCATCGACACGCAGTTCTATCCGCTGGGCTCGTGCACGATGAAATACAACCCGCGTGCGTGCAACTCGCTGGCGATGCTGCCGCAGTTTCTCGCGCGCCACCCCGCCGCGCCCGACGAAACCGGGCAGGGTTTTCTTGCCTGCATGTTCGAATTGCAGGAAATGCTCAAGGACGTGACCGGCATGGCCGGCGTGTCGATGGCGCCGATGGCCGGCGCGCACGGCGAATTCGCCGGCGTGGCGATGATCCGCGCGTATCACGACGCGCGCGGCGACACGGCGCGGCGCGAAATCATCGTCCCCGACGCGGCGCACGGCACCAACCCGGCGACCGCCGTGATGTGCGGCTATGTGGTCCGCGAAATCCCGACCGACGCCAACGGCGCGGTGGACATCGACGCCCTCCGCGCCGCCGTCGGCCCGCAGACCGCCGGGCTCATGCTCACCAACCCGTCGACGCTCGGCGTGTTCGAAAAACGCATTGTGGACATCCTCAAGATCGTCCACGACGCGGGCGGCCTCGCCTATTACGACGGCGCGAACCTGAACGCCATCCTTGGCTACGTGCGCCCCGGCGACATGGGTTTCGACGTGATCCACATGAACCTGCACAAGACCTTTTCCACCCCGCACGGCGGCGGTGGCCCCGGCGCCGGCCCGGTCGGCGTCGCCGAGCGGCTGCTGCCCTTCATGCCGATTCCGCTGGTGCTGAACGACAACGGTTTTTATCGCCTGGCGGGTGAAGCCGACCTGCCGCAGAGCATCGGCCGCATGAGCGCGAACATGGGCAACGCGGGCGTCCTGATGCGCGCCTACGTCTACGCGCGCCTCCTGGGACGCGAAGGCATGCACCGCGTCGCCGAATACGCCACGCTCAACGCCAACTACGTCATGGCGCGCCTTGCCGACGCGGGCTTCGAGCTCGCCTACCCCGAGCGTCGCGCCAGCCACGAATTCATCGTCACGCTGAAAAAGCTCAAGGACGCGACCGGCGTCACCGCGATGGACTTCGCCAAACGCCTGCTCGACTACGGCTACCACGCGCCGACGACTTATTTCCCGTTGCTCGTGCCGGAATGTCTGTTGATCGAACCGACCGAAACCGAATCGCGCGAAACGCTCGACGGCTTCATCGACGCCATGGCCAAGATCAAACACGAAGCCGAAACCAACCCTGATCTGGTGAAAGGCGCGCCGTACACGCTGCCGGTGCGGCGGCTCGACGACGTCAAAGCCGCGCGCGAACTCGATCTGGCGTACAAGCCCGCGGCATGAACGCGCCTATCCCGCCCGAAGGCCAGGAAAGCCCCTTCAAGGGCAAGACCGGCATCAGACGTTTGATCAACGCGGCAGGCTATTCCGCTGATGGCTTCAAGGCCGCCTACCGGCACGAGGATGCGTTCCGTCAGGAAATTCACCTCGTGCTCGTATTGATTCCGCTTGCGCTCTGGCTGGGCGATACCGGCATCGAACGCGCGCTGATGATTGGATCGCTGTTGCTGGTCTTGATCGTTGAACTGCTCAATTCCGCCGTCGAGGCGGCGGTGGACCGCATCTCGCTCGACCGCCACCACCTCATCAAGCGCGCCAAGGACATGGGCAGCGCCGCCGTGCTGATGGCATTGATCAACGTCGTGGTGGTCTGGGCCCTGATGATTTTTGGCTGATATCTGCCCGCGCCGGCATCAAAAAACGTGCCAATCTTCCTGCTGCACGCTAAAGTTAGCCGCAAAATAGCCGGAATGACAGGCGTGTCACTCAATTCCAGAGCCGCGTGAAACGCTCCACACTCGTTATCCTTGCAAGCCTTTGCCCGGCAGGTGCCGCGCACGCGCTCGGTCTGGGCGAGGTGAGCGTGCGATCGAGTCTCGGCCAGCCTTTGCATGCCGTGGTGGATCTGATCGACGTGCCGTCTGCGCTGGACAGCGATTGCTTCCGGCTGTCGCCCGCCAGTGTCGCCGCCCCCGCCCCCGCCGACGCCAGGCTCACCCTCGTCCGGGTCGATGGCCGGACTACCCTGCACATCCGCACGCCCGGCAGCCTGTACGATCCGGTCGTCCAGTTCGTGCTGGGCGCGGATTGCGACGTGCGCATGCAGCGGGAATATGCGCTGTTGCTGGATCCGCCCGTCGTCGCCCCCGCCGCCGGCGCCCCCCTGGCCGCCGCGGCGCCTGTCAGCACGGCGCCGCGTGCGCCGGTGCCCGAGACCACGCGGGCAAAAGTGCGCGCAGACAAACCCGCCGCCCAGGTCAAGCGGGCGGCGCCGCCCACCGATGCGGCCCCGCGACTCGTCCTGTCGGGCAAGCGCCATTTTGCCGCTCGCCCAGAGTCAGGCTTTGCGCTGCAACTCGACACCACCCTGCCGGACCCGGCTCGCATCGGTCAGCCCGGCGAGACGCTGACGCCCACCGAACTCTCGGACGAGAACACAGCGCTCACCCGCAAGCTTGCGCACCTCGAAACGCAGTTGAGCGAACTGCGCCAGCGCAATGTCGAACTGGAAGCCAGGGCCGCAACAACAGTCCGCCCGCCCGTCTCGCCAGCCCCCTCGCCTGCTGCTCCGCGCTGGCCGCTGGCGCTGCTGCTGTTAGGGCTGCTGGCCGGCATCGCTGCGGGGGTGATCTGGCTGCGCCGGCGCGCGCGGACACCGGCGGCGTCCCCGCTGAGGATGCACTCCGCAACCCAGCCGGTCGATGCCAGTCTGGCCATGCCGGACATCGAGCGCATGGACGACGATCCGCATGTCGCGGACGCAACGCCGCCCCGCATGGCGGAGCGCGCGCCCGCAGCAGCGCGTGAGGAAGGCACCGAGGTCAAGGAAGACATCCTCGATCAGGCGGAAGTGTTCATGGCCCACGGCCACGGCGATTTCGCCATCCATCTGTTGCAGGAACACCTGCGCGCGGAGCCGACGGAATCACCCGTTCCCTGGCTGTTGCTGCTCGATCTGCAACACCGCGCCGGCGACACCGAAGGCTACGCCGCCACCAGCGCGGCGTGCCGGCGCTATTTCAACATCAATCTCTCGGGCCATCCCATATCCCAGGATGGCAACGATCCGGGGCCGGGCCTGGAAGCCTATCCCCACTTGCTGAACAAACTGGTGGCGGTGTGGCATACCCCGGATGTGGATGGCTTCCTCAACGAGCTCATCTACGATGACCGGGGCGGGACGCGCATGGGTTTCGAACCCGGGGCCTATCGCGACATCCTGCTGCTGCGGGATATCTCCATGCAATCGCAATACCCCCGGCCAGGCCCGGTGAGCGCGGCGGCTTAATCCAAACGTCACATTCGCTTCATCGGCCTGTCGCATAGTGCGCGCAAGCTGCGCGCATGGACGCTGCCGACTTCACCTGCCAGACTCTGCCGCCGAAGCGTGCACAGCTGCGCATCGCCGTGGTGACCGAAACCTATCCACCCGAAGTGAATGGCGTGGCGATGACGCTTGGCCGCATCGTCGACGGGCTACAGCTCCGCAATCACCAGATTCAGCTGATTCGCCCGCGCCAGCACGTGGGCGATGCCCCTGCGCCCACCGCCACTCTCACCCAGCACCTGCAGCGCGGCATCCCCCTGCCGCGTTACGAAGGGCTGAAGATGGGCCTGCCAGCCAAGACGGCCCTGACCAAGCTGTGGACCAAGCACCGTCCCGACGTGGTTCAGATCGCTACCGAAGGCCCGCTGGGCTGGTCAGCGCTGGCCGCGGCGAACAAGTTGCGGCTGCCGATTGCGAGCGACTTCCACACCAATTTTCACAGCTACAGCAGCCACTATGGTTTTGGCCTGCTGCGGCGCGCCATCGTCGCCTACCTGCGCAAATTCCACAACAAGGCGGCGGTAACGCTGGTGCCCACTGACGGCATTCGCCGTGAACTCGAAGCCTCGGGCTACGAGAACATCGAAGTAATCGGTCGGGGCGTGGACACCCGGCTGTTCCATCCCGGCCGCCGCGATGCCAAGCTGCGCGCGCAATGGGGCGTGGACGACACCACCCCCGTGGCGCTTTACGTCGGTCGCCTCGCCGTCGAAAAAAACCTTGCGCTGGTGTTCAACGCCTACGACGCCATGCGCACGGTAACGCCCAACGCCCGCCTGGTGCTGGTAGGCGACGGCCCGGAACGCGCCGGCTGGCAGGCCAGGCGGCCCGACGCGGTTTTCTGCGGCACGCAAATCGGCGAGGCGCTGGCGGCGCATTACGCCTCCGCCGATGTGTTTCTGTTCCCCAGCCTGACCGAAACCTGGGGCAACGTCACCATCGAGGCGATGGCCTCGGGGCTCGCGGTGGTGGCTTACGACTGCGCCGCCGCCGAAGAAATCATCCGCCACGGCGAAAATGGGCTCAAGGCGCCGCCGGGAGACAGCACGGGCTTCAAGCAACTGGCAGCCGGCATTGCTGCCGACCCGCCGCAGCAACGCCGCCTCGGTACGGCCGCCAGCGCACGCGCCGCCCAGTTGTCCTGGGATGCCATCGTCGACGGATTCGAACGCGTGCTGCTGCGTCTCGCCCAGACGCAACCGGTTGTCGAAGCCGAACCCGACTGGCTGGCCGCGCGTTCCACACGATCCTGAGGAGCCGCCATGCGAGCCACCCGCTTCGGCAACCTCGCCCTGCACGGACTCAACCGGCTCGCCGCCCGCGAACACGTCTGGCTCGAACGTCTCAATGGCGTGCGCCTGCCAGACTGGGAAGTGCGTGTGTTCCGCGCCGCCAGCCGGCTCGGCGACGGCGTGTTCTGGTACGCGCTGATGGGCATTCTCCTGGCGTGGCACGGTCTCGACGCCCTGCCTGCGATATTGCACATGGTCGTTTCCGGCCTTGCCGGCACGCTGGTTTACAAATGGCTGAAAGGCGCGACCGAGCGGCCCCGCCCTTACCAGGTCTGTCCCGCCATCTGTTGCCTGACCGCGCCGCTCGACCGCTTCAGCTTTCCTTCGGGCCACACCCTCCATGCCGTGGTCTTCAGCGTGGTGGCCACCGCCTATTACCCGGCGCTGGCCGCGTGGGTCTGGCCCTTCACCCTGCTGGTCGCCGCCTCACGGCTGGTGCTCGGCCTGCATTATCCGAGCGATGTCGTCATCGGCGCGGCGCTGGGCGCGGCAATCGCAGGCTTGTCGCTCGCCCTTTTCTGATTCTCTGATTTGCCCGCGCACGACAAGCGGGTCAGTCCGGCCAGCTTGCCGCGGGCGGACGGGACGCTTGCGGGGTGCCGAACGCCTCGAACGCCAGCAGCTTCACTCTTCCATCAGGCTGCGCAGCATCCAGGCCGTTTTCTCGTGCACTTCCAGACGCTGGGTGAGCACATCGGCGGTGGGCTGGTCGTTGGCCTTGTCGACCACCGGGAACAGGCTGCGCGCCGTACGGGCCGTGGCTTCCTGCGCGGCAACCAGATGCTTGATCATGTCCATTGCCTTGGGCACGCCGGACACTTCCTTGATCGATGCCAGCTTGGCGAATTCACTGTAGGTTCCCGGTGCGGGGTGGCCCAGAGCACGAATGCGTTCGGCAATGATGTCCAGCGCATTCCACTGCTCGGTGTACTGCTGCATGAACATGTTGTGCAGGGTGTTGAACATGGGCCCGGTGACGTTCCAGTGGAAATTGTGCGTCATCAGATAAAGCGTGTAGCTGTCGGCGAGCAGACGCGACAAGCCCTGCGCGATTTTGGCCCGGTCGGTATCGGAAATGCCGATGTCGATGCTGAGGGTCTTGCTGGATTTGGCTTTCATGTCGGTCTCCCAATGCGAGTGTGGATAGTGAATTTGTACACCGTGCGTAGCCGCATGGCCAGCTGATAATCTCGATCAGGACGATTGAAGCGGGCGCTCGGCGCAAGGGCAGACGGCTCAGGCCGCGCGCTTGAGCACCGGCGCATCGGCCTCGAACAGATCGTCCGGCAGCGGCATCCGGTCGGCGACAATTTCCGGCGCATGGGCGGCGATGCGCGCCCGCGCCAGCGCGGCAGGCGGGCAGTCCGCAATCCACGCCGGAGCCTCGCCCGCCAGCACGCGATTCATCTGCGGCAGACGGGCGGTCGTTTCCCGGATGTAGTAATCGAATCGTGCGCTGAGACTGCGGTCAAAGGCGCGGCCCGCGCGGTGCAGCAAAGCCGGCAGCCCGCTGCGGCGCAAAACGCTTTCGGCCCCGGCCAGCTGGCGGATCGCCCGGCGAGCGGCCGCGGGCGTGCAATCGAAATTGCGGGCCACGAAATCGGCCAGCCAGTCGTCGGCTCGCAGCAGGGTGGCGGGCGGGCGGAACAAGTGCCGCGCAATATGCCGGTCCATCGCCCATTCCGACGCGGCGTGGGTGAGCATGGGCACATTCCACCACAGGTGTTCGTGCGCGGGCACGAAATGGTTGTGGGCGATGATGTCCACCCACAGGTGGCTCATCGCCCCCACTGCGCACGCGCGTTCCTCGTCGTCGCGCGCATTGTCGAGCAGCGCGTGGGCACTTTCCCAGCGATGGCTGCCGTCGAATGCGCGCGTTCCCGCCGTCTTGCCCACCAGCGCCAGATCCGGCAGGCAGGCGCCCGCCACCAAGCGCTGGGGAAACCGCCGCACCGCACGCCGCAGCGCAGGGTCGAGCAGCGGCACCGACCACACCAGCAGCTGTGCAAAGTAGACGTGGGTGTACAGCCCCCACGCCAGCGCGTCGCCGGCAAACAGGGCAGCGGGAATCGACCACAGGAATGCAGTGCGCCGCGTGTTCATGGAACCAGCATGTAATCCCTGCATGACGATGCGCTGTCAACTGCATGAATCTTCAGTGAAACCGCAATTTCCCGGCCTGCGTATAATCGCCGCTGTCGTTTTCAGCCCACATTTCCATGCGCACGCTCATCTGCGGTTCACTCGCCTTCGACTCGATTATGGTGTTTCAGGATCACTTCAAGCACCACATCCTGCCGGACAAGATTCACATGCTGAACGTCTCCTTCCTGGTGCCCGAGATGCGGCGCGAATACGGCGGTTGCGCGGGCAACATTGCCTACAACCTGAAACTGCTCGGCGGCGAGCCGGTGATCATGGCCACGGTCGGCGAAGATTTCGGCCCCTATGCCGACCGGCTCGACGCGCTCGGCATTACCCGCGAAGCCATCCGTCCGCTCGCCGGCGCCTATACTGCGCAGGCTTTCATCACCACCGATCTTGCCGATAACCAGATCACGGCCTTTCATCCCGGCGCGATGAATTTTTCGCACGAAAACGATGCCTCGAAGGTGCGCGACATAGCCCTCGGCATCGTCTCGCCGGATGGCCGCGACGGCATGCTCGCCCACTGCCGCCAGTTTCACGCAGCCGGCATTCCCTTTGTGTTCGACCCGGGCCAGGGCATGCCGCTGTTCAATGGCGAAGAATTGCTGGAAATGGTCGGACTCGCCGACACCGTCACGCTCAACGACTACGAGGCCGAA
>JAIWOL010000011.1 GCA_020216925.1 Thiobacillus sp.
CTGCTGCAGGCGCGCACCGGACTTGCGCTCGACGCGCTGGCGGCGAAGGTGGAATGCCTGGTGGTGACGCGCGGCGAAGCCGGCTCGCGCTTCCACGTCGGCGGCGGCGTGATCGACATCCCCGTTGTGCCCGCCGACGCGGTGATCGACCCCACCGGCTGCGGCGACGCCTTCCGCGCCGGCCTGCTCTATGGCATGGCGCAGGGCTGGGACTGGCAGACCACCGGCCAGCTCGCCAGCCTGATGGGTTCGATCAAGATTGCGCAGCGCGGCGGGCAGAACCATGCGCCCACGCGCCAGGAAATCGCCGCGCGCTATCAGGCGGCATTTGGCACCCGATTGCCCGGATGAAGCGCACGTCGAGTCGTTCTGGCGTATTGGTGATCCAGCCTTTGCCCGGAATCGGCGACATGGTCTGGCACCTGCCCCATCTCGCCGCGATTGCTGCGCACGAGCCCGAGGGCCGCGTCAGCGTGCTCACCAAACCGCGCTCGCTATCGGATCAGTTGCTTGCCGGAACCTGCGCCGTGGAGAAAGTGCATTGGATCAACCGTCCGGGCGCGCACAGCGGGTTGTTGGGATTTTTCCGTCTGGTTGCCATGCTGCGCCGCGCACGCTACCGCAAGGTATGGTTGCTGCACGACAGCGCACGCTATGCGGTCGCCAGTGTGCTGGCCGGGATTCCGCAACGCACTGGCATTGCCGACGGCTGGCAGCGGTTGTTATTCAATGTTCGACCGCTGCGCCCCGTCCCCCGCAATGCCCATACTGTCGAGCGCGCCGATCATTTGCTCGCGGGGCTGGGCATCACCGTTGACCGCACGCCCCCCATGCTGCGCGCCCGCCTGATCGAGCGCGAGGCGCTGCATGCAGCGGCAGCCTCTTGTCCCCGCCCCTGGTTCTGTGTGGGCATTGGCAGCAGCGAAGCCTTCAAGCAGTGGGGCGAGGAGAATTTTTCCCGGCTCACCAGTCTGCTCGCCTCGCGCCACGGCGGGACGATCTTTCTGCTGGGCGGGCGCAGCGAAGCCGCCATGGCCGCGGCACTCGTTGCACACGCCCCGCCAAATGCCCGGCTCCGGGCCTGGATACAGCAACCTCTTCAGCGCGTGATCGCCCTCCTCGCGGACAGCCGGCTGTTTCTGGGCAATGACACCGGCATGCTGAATCTTGCCGCCGCCTGCGGCACGCCAAGCGTGGGACTATTCGGCCATCCGGTTTCGGCCTGGGTGGCACAAAGTTCGCCCTGCATCCACCCGGTCTACCCTGACACCGGCCTCTCCGAATCCGGCGTACGCAGCATCTCGGTCGAAGCCGTGATGCAACGCGTCGACGCCTTGCTGGCAGAACCCCATGCTCAACGCCCTGACTGATCGCGCCAGCCGCAGCTTTCTCCGCTGGGGCTGGCTCCTGCCGGCTTTTTTTCCGCTCGCGCAGATCCTCGGGCGCGGTGTGTTCAATTCACTGAGCGGCCTCTATTTTCTGTGGGCCCTGCTGGCCCTGCCCGGACTGCGGGCGGGCCTGGGATCAGCCGGGCGAGAGCCCTTCTTCATCCTGTATGCATTGCTGCTCGTGATCTGGAGCGTCAGCCTGACTGTGGCGGCCGACCCGGCCAAGGGCATGGAAACCCTGGCCCGCTATCTCCAGTACAGTCTGGCCGGCCTGTTCACCTTCCTTGCCTTGCGGCAAGTGGCGGATGGCCCCGTGCGCCTGCTGCGCATGCTGTCGCTGGGCGCGTTGCTGTCGATCGCCGTGCTCTATGTACAGTTGCCTTATTTCTACTGGGCCACCGAATTCGATCCCACCCAGCAGCTGCGCGAGGACAACCTGCCCTGGCTGCTGCCCTTCGTGCTGGCCGCGCTGGGCCTGTCGAAACAGCCCCGCTGGCTGGCTGCCGGCACGATACTGATCTTTGCTTTCTACATCATGGTTTCCCAGGGGCGTGCAGCACTGGCTGGATTGATCGCCGGGCTGGCGTTGTTTGGCGCGCTAGCCTACGGCATCCGCAAACGCTACCTGGCGGGGATCGCAGTCGCGGGGCTGGTAACCGGCGCGCTCCTCAGCGAGCGATTTTTCCGCGGTCTGACAGGCTTTCGCCTCGATTTCGCCACGCTCGACCGGTTTTCCAGCGGTCGCGCGACCATCTGGATGCAGGCCCTGACTTCACCGCCGGACAATCCCTGGCTGGGTGTCGGGCTGGGCAACGTGACATCGCACTGGCAGGTTCTGCAAATCGGCCATTTCGCAGTCAAGCACCTGCACAACTTTGTCTTCGATGCCTGGTTCGAAACGGGTTATCTCGGATTGCTGGCCCTGTCTGCCCTGTTCGGCGCCGGGTATGCCGCCATCATCCGGGCGTGGACACACCTGACGACCCCGCACAGGCAGATTGCCGCCGCCGCCATTGCCGCCAGCGTCGCAATCCTTGTCGCGGGCCTGTTCAGTTATTCCTACACATCGCGCCAGTTTGCGCTTTACTTGTATGTGTTATTCGCGCTGATGCTGGATCTGGCCCGCCGCACGCCGCGCTGAAGCGAACTTTGTGCGCGCCACGAGGTCTCCGCACAAGACCGAAGGAGAGACAACCATGAACCGAACTGTCGTTTCCCTGACTGCCGTGCCGCTGCTTCTCTTCCTTGGTGGCTGCGCCTCCGGCACCGGCGGCAAGGACTACAGCCGCGAACAGGCCCGCACCGTGCAGGAAGTGCAGATGGGCATAGTCGAGTCGGTGCGCGAAGTAAACATCGAAGGCACGAAATCGCCCATAGGCGCGGGGGCGGGCGCGGTCGTCGGCGGCGTGGCCGGCAGCACCCTCGGCGGTGGACGCGGACAGATCGTCGGCGCCACGGTCGGCGCGGTTCTGGGCGGACTGGGCGGGGCGGCCGCCGAAGAATCCCTCACCCGCACGAAAGGCGTGGAAATCACGGTGAAACTGGATGCCGGACGGCTGATCGCCATCACGCAGTCGGCTGACGAACAGTTCAGCGTGGGCGACCGGGTGCGCGTGCTGACCGGCGGCGGCGTCACCCGCGTATCGCACTGACCCCGGAGCCGGCGCCAGCAGACGCGGGGTTTCGTCCGCGCCGTCATCATTTGGAAACCGGCCGGTCACGCCGCAGTCACAGGCTTTTCTTAAGCTGGGCGCTCACCTGTTATGGGAGCGCCCCATGCTCGACCTCCGCTCTGCCGCACAAGCCAATCCGGCCAGCCGTTACCATGTGTCGCTGGCAATCGACGACGCCGAAATCCGCGAAGCCCAGCGCCTGCGCTACAAAGTCTTTGCCGAAGAAATGGGCGCGCGCCTGTCGACCATTCTGCCCGGCCACGATATCGATCTCTACGACCCGTATTGCGACCATCTCCTGGTGCGCGATCTCGCCACCGGCGAGGTGGTGGGCACCTATCGCATCCTGTCGCCGGAATCGGCGCAACGCGTGGGCAGCTATTACTCCGAGCAGGAGTTCGACCTGTCGCGGCTGGACAACCTGCGGCCGCGCATGGCCGAACTCGGCCGCTCGTGCGTGCATCCGCAGCACCGCAGCGGCGCGGTGATCGCGCGGCTATGGATAGGGCTTGCGGACTACATGACTCGACACGGCTACGACACCATCGTCGGCTGCGCGAGCATCGCCATGAGCGATGGCGGCCACCATGCGGCGCGCGTGCACAGACAGGTGAGCGAGCGTTTTCTGGCCCCGCCGGAATGGCACGTCACGCCTCGCTGCCGCCTGCCGGTCGAAACGCTGGACGACGGCCAGGCCGCCATTCTGCCGCCGCTCATCAAGGGGTACACCCGGCTGGGTGCGCTGGTCTGCGGCGCGCCGGCCTGGGATCCGGATTTCAATACCGCCGACCTGTTGATGCTGCTGCCCATGGCGCGGCTGAACCGCAGCTATGCGCGGCGTCTGCTCGGCTGAAGCCGGGCCGCCTTACAATGCGGGCGTGACCGACCGCCTGCGCCTCGCCCTTCGACGCACCCGACGCATCGCCGCCCTTGCGGTGCACATTGCACTGGGCGTGGCGCTGGCGGCGCTGGCGTTTCCCCTCCTCGGCACCGCCCGGCGCGACCGCCTGATCGGCTGGTGGGCGCGACGGCTGCTGCGCGCGCTGGGGGTGAGGCTGAACGCGCAGGCGGCGCCTACCCTGACGGATGGCGCCTTGCTGGTCTGCAATCATGTGTCCTGGCTGGATATCTATTTAATCCTCGCAACCCGGCGGGTGCATTTCGTCTCCAAGGCGGAAGTGCGCAGCTGGCCGCTGGTGGGCTGGCTGGCGCAGCAGACCGGAACGCTGTTTCTCGAACGCGGCCGCCGCGCCGATACCGCTCGCGTCAACGCGGACATGCAGGCCCTGATGAAGCAGGGGCGCTGGGTGGCGGTTTTTCCCGAAGGCACGACCAGCGATGGCCGCGGGCTGAAACGGTTCCTGCCTTCGCTGCTGCAACCCGCCATCCGGCTGGGCTGTCCCATCCTGCCCGCTGCGCTGCGCTACCGCACGCTGGGCGGCGACTTCAGCGCCACGCCCGCCTACATCGACGACATCAGTCTGTGGGACAGCATGGTGCGGATCGTCAGCGAACCGGGCCTCGTTGCCGAGCTGCATTTTGCCCCGCCGCTCGCGCCGGCCGGCCATCGACGCGAATTGGCGCTCCAGGTCGAGCATACCGTGGCGGACCTGCTCGGCATCGCGCCGGCAGCAGTGCTGCGGCTCAACCCGGACGCTGCCGCTGCGGGCACGCCACCGCAAACACCCGGCGATCTTCCAGGCGCACAGCCGTGAGCCGGTCGCCCCACAGACAGCCGGTATCCAGCGCGATCAGGTCGGGGCGGTTGATCAGGCCCAGTGTCGACCAATGTCCGAACACGCAGGTCGTGTCCGTGCTCGCCCGCCCGGGTACATCGAACCACGGCAGCCAGGGTGCGGGTTGCGAACCGGGCGCGCCCTTGTGGCGGAATTCCATGTCGCCGGCCGCAGAACAATAGCGCAGTCGGGTAAAGGCATTGACGATGACCCGGAGACGATCCATGCCGGTCAGCGCGTCGTCCCAGGCCGTGGGCGCGTTGCCGTACATGTGCTCGAGAAATTCGCGGTAAGCCGCGCCCTGCAGGACCGCTTCGACTTCGGCAGCATGCGCCAGCGCAGCCTCGGCCGACCAGCCTGGCAACACGCCGGCGTGCACCAGCAGGAAGCCGCGTTCACCCCAGGCCAGCCTGCGATGACGCAGCCAGCGGAGAAGCGCATCCCGGTCCGGCGCGGCCAGCACCGCGTCCAGGGTATCGCCCTTGTGCGCTCGCCCGACGCCCTCAGCCAGCGCCAGCAAATGCAGGTCGTGGTTGCCGAGCACGCAGATCGCGGCGTCGCCCAGATCGCGGATCAGGCGCAGCACGCCCAGCGAATCGGGGCCGCGATTGACCAGATCGCCCACGAACCACAGTCTGTCTGCAACGGCATCGAAGGCAAAGGCATCGAGGAGGCGCAACAGTGAATCGCGACATCCCTGAATGTCGCCAATGGCATAGGTGGACATATAAAATGGCGGTTTCGCGTGACAGTCTGCATCATAACGCGCCCGTTTTCCCGTCTTGTGACGTGTCCCCCATGAAACCCTTGATCCGCCTCTTCTTTCGCACCGTTCGCGCCGTGCTCGGCCCGGTCCTGCTGCTGGGCCACTGGCTGACCCAACCCAGGCCTGTCACCCGCAGCGCCGAGGCGCAGGCGGCAGTCGATGCTCGCACCAGACGCCTGGCCCTGTATCACTTCCCCACCTGCCCGTTCTGCCTCAAGGTGCGGCGTGTCACCCGCCGGCTGGCCCTCGATATCGAATTGCGCGACGCGCGCAACGACGCCGCCGCCAAGGCCGCGCTGCTGGCAGGCGGCGGCAAGCCGCAGGTGCCGTGTCTCCTCATCACCGAAGCCGATGGCAGCCAGACCTGGCTGTATGAATCCGATGCCATCATTGCCTGGCTCGAGCGCGAATTCGGCACGGCATGAGCCTGCTTGCCGCGCTCAATCCGCCGCAACGCGAGGCGGCGCGCTATCTGGACGGCCCCTTGCTGGTGCTGGCGGGCGCGGGCTCGGGCAAAACCCGCGTCATCACGCACAAGATCGCTTATCTCATCGGCGAATGCGGCTTCAAGCCTTCGACCATCGCCGCGATTACCTTCACCAACAAGGCCGCACGCGAAATGCAGGACCGGGCGTCAAAGCTCACGCAGTCGGTCAACACCCAGGGCCTCATCGTCACCACCTTTCATTCGATGGGCCTGAGGATGCTGCGGGAGGATGCGGCTTTTGCCGACCTGAAGCCGAGTTTTTCCATCCTCGATTCGGCGGATGCCATGCAGATCGTGTCGGAAATCCTCAAGACCACGGACAAGCAGGAAATCCGCCGCGCCGTCTCGCGCATCTCGCTGTGGAAGAACGAACTCAAGTCGCCCGCCGCCGCGCTGCTGTCGGCTGAAGACGACAACGCCCGCGCCTACGCGAAAATCTACGACCGCTACGACGCCACACTGCGCGCGTATCAGGCGGTGGATTTCGACGACCTGATCCGGCTGCCGGCCGAACTGCTCGACAGCCATGCCGAACTGCGCGACAAATGGCAAAACCGCTTGCGGCATGTGCTGGTTGACGAATATCAGGACACCAACCTCGCGCAATACCAGCTGCTGCGCAAGCTCGCCGGCGTGCGCGCTGCGTTTACCGCGGTCGGCGATGACGACCAGGCCATCTACGGCTGGCGGGGAGCGTCTGCCGACAACCTGCGTCAGCTGCGCGACGACTACCCTCAGCTCAAGGTAGTCAAGCTCGAACAGAACTACCGCTCCACCATGCGCATCCTCAAGGCAGCCAACAGCCTCATCGCACACAACCCCAAGCTGTTCGAGAAACGGCTATGGACCGATCTGGGGCATGGCGACCCGATACAGGTTCTGCCCGCAAAGGATGAGACGCACGAGGCCGAGTCGGTGGTGATGCGGCTGCTCTCGCACAAGTTTCAGCACCGCACCGAATGGCGCGACTACGCCATTCTCTACCGCGGCAACTACCAGGCGCGCGCTTTCGAGCAGGCGTTGCGCAACGAAAAAGTGCCCTACCAGCTATCCGGCGGCCAGTCGTTTTTCGACAAGGCCGAGATCAAGGACGTGATTGCCTATCTGCGCCTCATTGCCAATGGTGACGACGACCCCGCCTTCATCCGCGCAGTCACCACACCCAAGCGCGGCATTGGCGCGGCCACGCTGGAGAAACTCGGCCAGGTCGCCGCCACCCTCCATGTCAGCCTGTTCGAAGCTGTGTTTTCTACGGCTGCCACAGCGCAGATAGGCGAGCGCCACCTCGCGCCTCTGACCGAGTTCTGTCACTTCATCAACCGGATGCAGGCGCGCGCAGCCCGCGAACCCGCGGGCGAACTGCTCGACGAGATGCTGCACGCCATTGGCTACGAAGCGTGGCTGTTCGATCAGGATGACCAGCGCGCGGCGCAGAGCCGTTGGGACAATGTGCGCGAGTTTGCTGCATGGTTCGCCAAAAAAGGCGAGGAGGACGGGAAGAACCTGCTGCAACTCACCCAGACCATCGCCCTCATCACCCTGCTTGAGGGACGCGACGAGGAAGCGCCCGACGCCGTCCGCCTGTCCACGCTGCACGCGGCCAAAGGACTGGAATTTGGGCACGTATTCCTGGTCGGCGTCGAAGAAAACATCCTGCCGCACCGTGACGCTGTCGACGAGGGTCGGCTGGAAGAAGAACGCAGGCTGATGTACGTCGGCGTGACGCGCGCCCGCAAATCCCTGACGCTGACGTATTGCGCCGCGCGCAAGCGCGCCCGTGAATCCGTGAAATGCGAGCCATCCCGGTTCATCGAAGAACTGGGTGATGACATTCGCCTCCCGGGTGCGGCACCCGACGCAAACGCCAAGGCCAGTGGCAGCGACCGCCTCGCCGCCCTCAAGGCGATGCTCGGTTAGGCTCTATCGCACTGCTGGCATTACCGCGCCGGTATCCACCTGGAGAGCGTCTGCGCATCAGCCGGCGCGATCTTCTGGGGCGGCATGGGAATCCTGCCCCACCTGGCGACAGGTCAGGCATTTGCTTTGGACGGCCGATTGGGGCTGGCCTGGGCGGGCAGGGCGGCAAGGGCGAGCGCGCCCAGAACAAGCAGGTTTTTCATGATGGCTGCATACATGAAGACAACGATATCTTTATGGCAGCGCAAGGCCGCCTCTCCGCCCGTCCAGCCCAAACAAAACCAGCCCAAATAAAAAAGGACGCCGAAGCGTCCTTTTTGCGTGGCGCACCCGGATCAGTTGACCTTGGGATCCAGTTCGCCCTTGTCGTAGCGTTTCTGCATTTCTTCCAGACTGAACACCTTCCTGATCTTGCTGGCCTGGCCGGCGGCGCCGAAGGCTTCGTAGCGGGCGCGGCAGATGTCGCTCATGCCCTTGGTCGCTTCCTTCAGGAATTTGCGCGGGTCGAAGTTGGCCTTGTTCTCCGCCAGGTGCTTGCGGATCGCGCCGGTGGACGCCATGCGCAGGTCGGTGTCGATGTTGACCTTGCGCACGCCGTTCTTGATGCCTTCGACGATTTCTTCGACCGGCACACCGTAAGTCTGGCCCATGTCGCCGCCGTAGCTGTTGATGATGGCGAGCCAGTCTTCCGGCACCGAGGAGGAACCGTGCATGACGAGGTGGACGTTGGGAATGCGGGCGTGGATTTCCTTCACGCGGTCGATGCGCAGCACCTTGCCGGTGGGCTTCTGCGTGAACTTGTAGGCGCCGTGCGAGGTGCCGATGGCGATGGCCAGCGCGTCCACATGGGTTTTCGACACGAAGTCGGCAGCTTCGTCGGGGTCGGTCAGCAGCATGGAATGGTCCAGCGTGCCTTCGGCGCCGTGGCCGTCTTCCTCGCCGGCCTTGCCGGTTTCCAGGGAGCCCAGGCAGCCGAGTTCGCCTTCGACCGACACGCCGCAGGCGTGAGCGAGGTCGGACACCTTGCGCGTGACTTCGACGTTGTATTCATAAGACGCGGGGGTCTTGCCGTCTTCCTTCAGCGAGCCGTCCATCATGACGGACGAGAAGCCGGACTGGATCGAGCGGAAGCAGATCGACGGCGACGCGCCGTGGTCCTGGTGCATGCAGATCGGAATTTGCGGATACATTTCGATCGCGGCGAGGATGAGATGACGCAGAAAGGGTTCGCCAGCGTAGGAACGCGCACCGGCCGAGCCTTGCAGGATCACCGGCGAATCGACGGCGGCAGCGGCCTGCATGATGGCATGGACTTGTTCCATGTTGTTGACGTTGAACGCCGGCAGGCCATAGCCGTTTTCGGCGGCATGGTCGAGCAGTTGACGAAGCGAAATCAGGGCCATTGAGAGTCTCCTAGGTAAAAGATGTGCGGTGAATCAGGTTCTTTTGGTAGCGCCCACACGGACGATTTTCATGGTGTTGGTGCCGCCGGACTGGCCAATGGGTTCGCCGATGGTCAAGAGAATCAGGTCGCCTTCGCGTACCGCACCGCGCCGGCGCAGTTCTTCTTCCGCTTCGGCCAGCAACACGTCGCGTTCCTTGCTCGACGTTTTCAGGTTGATGGGGTAGACGCCGCGGAAAAGAGTGACTTTTCTACGGGTTTCGACCTGAGGTGTCAAGGCGTAGATGGGCACCCGGGTGGACAGGCGGCTCATCCACAGACAGGTATTGCCCGTTTCCGTCAGGGCGGCGATGGCCTTGATGTTGAGATGCACCGAGGTAAACACCGCCGACATGGCGATCGCTTCGTCGGCGCGCAGAAAGCTTTTGGACAGACGGTCGTTCGAGAAGTCGGGTTCGGCTTCCTTCTCGGCTTCCAGGCACACGCGGTGCATGGCCTGCACCGCTTCAACCGGAAACTGCCCGGCTGCGGTTTCGGCGGAGAGCATCACCGCGTCGGTGCCGTCGAGCACGGCATTGGCCACGTCGGACACTTCGGCGCGCGTGGGAATCGGACTGGTGATCATCGACTC
>JAIWOL010000134.1 GCA_020216925.1 Thiobacillus sp.
CATCATCTGGGTGGCGGTGATCACGGTCTTGTTGCGCTCGATGGCGAGGCGAATCATGCGTTTCTGCAGGGCCGGCACCGCCGCATCGCCCACTTCCACGCCCAGGTCGCCACGCGCAACCATGATGGCGTCAGAAGCCTCGAGGATTTCCTCCAGATTCTCGATCGCTTCGCAGCGCTCGATTTTTGCCACGAGCTGGCTCTTGCCGCCCGCCGCCCGGAGCAGCTCGCGCGCCTGCCGCATGTCCGCGCCCGAACGGGGGAAGGACACGGCCAGATAGTCCGCCTTCAACGCAGCCGCCGTCTTGATGTCCTCGATGTCCTTCTCGGTGAGGGCGGAGGCCGACAGGCCGCCGCCCTTGCGGTTGATCCCCTTGTTGTTGGACAACGTGCCGCCCTGCACAACCGTGCAATGGATTTCCGTTCCCCTGACTTCTTCGACCCAGAACTCGATCCGCCCGTCGTCGAGCAGCAGCGTGACACCGCGCGCCACGTCGTTCGGCAGTTCCTTGTAGTCCAGGCCTACGCGTGTCTGGTCGCCCAGGGTGCAGGCTGCATCGAGAATGAAACGATCCCCTTTGGCAAGCTGGATCTTGCCATCCTTGAACTTCCCAATGCGGATTTTGGGGCCCTGCAGATCGACCAGCACGCCGATGGCGCGGCCTCGTGCCCGGGCCAGCGAGCGCACGAGCTCGGCGCGGTCGATATGGTCCTGGGCGGTGCCGTGGGAAAAATTGAGACGAACGACATCCATTCCGGCTTCCATCAGCCGGTCGAGCGTCTTGGCATCCGAGCTGGCGGGGCCCAGCGTGGCAACAATTTTGGTTCTGCGAGTCATGGGGGTGTCAGGTGTAAAGGTTGATCCAGGGGCCGGGTCAGGATTGCCGCACTCGGCGAGCGGGCTGCTCCGCCGTTTTCCGCTGCAACCCGACCCCGCGGGTCTGCCTTTTACTGTGCCCGTTCCTCCAGGATCGCCACGGCCGGCAGCACCTTGCCTTCAAGGTATTCGAGGAAGGCGCCGCCGGCGGTCGAGATGTAGCTGACGCGGTCGTAAATGTCGTATTTCTGGATTGCGGCGATGGTGTCGCCGCCGCCGGCGAGCGAGAAGCCGGGCGCGTTGGCGATCGCCATCGACACGGTCTTCGTGCCTTCGCCGAATTGATCGAATTCGAACACGCCGACCGGGCCGTTCCAGACGATGGTGCCGGCCTGGGCAATGATGTCGGCCAGCGCCTTGGCGGAATCGGGGCCGATGTCGAAGATCATGTCGTCGTCGGCCACGTCGTCGGCAGACTTCAGCACGGCGGGCTCGTTGGCGTCGAACTGCTTGCCGCACACCACGTCGGTGGCGATGGGGATCGACGCGCCGCGCGCAGCCATCTTGTCGATCAGCGCCTTCGCGGTCGGAATCAGGTCGTGTTCGCACAAGGATTTGCCGACGTTCTTGCCCATGGCTGCCAGGAAGGTGTTGGCGATGCCGCCGCCGACCACCAGCTGGTCGACCTTTTCGGACAGCGCTTCGAGCACGGTGAGCTTGGTGGAGACCTTGCTGCCGCCGACGATGGCGACCATGGGACGAGCGGGTTCGGCCAGCGCCTTGGCCAGCGCGTCGAGTTCTTCGGTGAGCAGGATGCCGGCGGCGGCAACCGGGGCGAACTTGGCGATGCCGTGGGTCGAGGCTTCGGCGCGGTGCGCGGTGCCGAAGGCGTCCATCACGAACACGTCGCACAGCGCGGCGTATTTTCTGGCGGTTTCGTCGAGATTTTTCTTTTCGCCCTTGTTGACGCGGCAGTTTTCCAGCACGACCAGCTCGCCGTCGGCGACGTCGAAGCCGCCGTCGGTCCATTCGCGGATCAGGCGGATGTTCTTGCCCAGTTTCTGCGCGATGACGTCAACGACGGGTTTCAACGAATCCTCTTCCTTGAATTCGCCTTCGGTGGGGCGGCCCAGGTGCGAGGTGACCATGACCTTGGCGCCCGCCTTGAGGCAGTGCTCGATGGTGCGCATCGACGCGGTGATGCGGGCGTCGGAGGTGACTTTGCCGTCCTTGACCGGGACGTTCAGGTCGGCGCGGATGAAGACGCGCTTGCCGGCGAGGTCGAGGTCGGTGACACGGATAAACTTGGACATGCTGATTTTCTCCTGAAGTAAGTGCTAAGGGTTGGCGCGGGCGATGCGCGCCAGACCTTAAGGCTCACAGCCGGGGGCAGGCGGCAAGGGCCGCACCCCCTCCCAGGCATCAGTTGGCCGCGACGTGCTCGACGAAGCGGAGCATGTTGCAGGTGTAGCCGTACTCGTTGTCGTACCAGGACACGACCTTGACGAAGGTGTCGTCGAGCGCGATGCCGGCTTCAGCGTCGAAGATCGACGAGTAGCCGACGCCGCGGAAGTCGGTCGAGACGACTTTCTCGTCGGTGTAGCCCAGCGTCTTGCTGATGTCGCCGGATTCGGACGCCTTCTTCATGGCGGCGCAGATGTCGGCGTACTTGGCGGGTTTTTCCAGCTCGACGGTGAGGTCGACCACGGACACGTCGGAGGTGGGCACGCGGAAGGCCATGCCGGTCAGCTTGCCGTTGAGCGCGGGCAGCACCTTGCCGACGGCCTTGGCGGCGCCGGTCGACGACGGGATGATGTTTTCCAGGATGCCGCGGCCGCCGCGCCAGTCCTTGGCAGACGGGCCATCGACGGTCTTCTGGGTGGCGGTGGCGGCGTGCACGGTGCTCATCAGGCCGCGCTTGATGCCCCAGTTGTCGTGCAGCACCTTGGCGATGGGCGCCAGGCAGTTGGTGGTGCAGCTGGCCGCCGAAACGATGGCCTGGCCGGCGTAGGTCTCGTGGTTCACGCCGTACACGAACATCGGGGTGTCGTCCTTGGACGGGGCGGACTGCACCACCTTCTTGGCGCCGGCCTTGATGTGGGCCTGGCAGGATTCGGAGGTCAGGAAGAAGCCGGTGCAGTCGATCACGATGTCGGCGCCGACTTCGTTCCACTTCAGGTTGGCGGGGTCGCGCTCGGCGGTGAGGCGAATTTTCTTGCCGTTGACGACCATGTTGCCGGCCTCGACCTTGATGTCGCCGTTGAAGCGACCGTGCACCGAGTCGTATTTCAGCATGTAGGCGAGGTAATCGGCGTCGAGCAGGTCGTTGATCGCGACGATTTCGATACCGGGAAAGTCCTTTGCCACAGCGCGGAACACCATGCGGCCGATGCGGCCAAAACCGTTGATGCCTACTTTGATTGCCATTTTTTCAGTCTCCTAAACAAAAACACAAAACTTTATCCACGAAGGGCGCGAGCGCGCAGGCAAACACCGCCCTGCTTCGCAACTCGCCGCGGGCAAAGGTTTACAGAACGCCCTTCACTGCGGCCACAACAGCCTCGGCGGTGATGCCGAAATGCTTGAACAGCACCGGCGCGGGCGCCGATTCGCCAAAGGTGTCGATGCCGACCACGGCGCCGTCCAGCCCCACGTACTTGCGCCAGAAGTCGGTGACGCCGGCTTCGACGGCCACGCGCGGCAGGCCCTTGGGCAGCACGCTGTCACGGTAGGCGGCGTCCTGGCGGTCGAAGGTGTTGGTCGACGGCATGGACACCACGCGCACCGCGATGCCTTCGGCAGCCAGTGCGTCAGCGGCTTTCACCGCCAGTTCGACTTCTGAACCGGTGGCAATGATGACCGCCTTGGCGCCCGCGGCGTCTTTCAGCACGTAACCGCCGCGGGCGACGTTGGCGAGGGTGGCGGCATCGCGCGCCATGAACGGCAGGTTCTGGCGGGAGAGGATGTGGCAGGTCGGTCCATTGCGGCGCTCGACCGAAGCGGCCCAGCCGACCAGGGTTTCCACCGTGTCGCACGGACGCCAGACGTCGATGTTGGGGATCATGCGCAGGGTCGCGGTCTGCTCCACCGGCTGGTGGGTCGGGCCGTCCTCGCCAAGGCCGATGGAATCGTGGGTGAACACGTGGATCACGCGCTGCTTCATCAGCGCGGCCATGCGAATGGCGTTGCGCGAGTATTCGGAGAACATCAGGAAGGTGCCGCCGAAGGGCAGCACGCCGCCGTGCAGCGCCATGCCGTTCATGATCGCCGCCATGCCGAATTCGCGCACGCCGTAGCTGATGTAGTTGCCGGGGTTGCCGTGGCGCACGGGATGGCAGCCTTCCCAGTTGGTGAGGTTGGAGCCGGTCAGATCCGCCGAGCCGCCAACGAATTCGGGCAGCGCCGGGGCGAGCGCGTTGATCGCGATCTGGCTGGCCTTGCGGGTGGCGACGGTTTCGGCCTTGGCGTTGATCGCGGCGAGCTTTTCGGCGACGTGAGCCTTGAAGTTGGCGGGCAGCTCGCCCTTCATGCGGCGCTCGAACTCGGCCGCTTCTTTCGGGAAAGCCGCCTTGTATTCGGCAAACTTGTTGTTCCACAGGCTTTCCAGGCCCTGGCCCTTGGTCTTCGCATCCCAGCCGGCGTAGATGTCGGCGGGCACTTCGAACGCGGGGTGATTCCAGCCGATATGTTTGCGGGTGGCTTCGACTTCGGCCGCGCCCAGCGCCGCGCCGTGCACGTCGTGGGTGCCTTCCTTGTTGGGCGAGCCCTTGCCGATGATGGTCTTGCAGCAGATGAGCGTGGGCTTGTCGGTGCTGGCCTTGGCTTTCTGGATCGCAGCCTCGATGGCGACGACGTCGTGGCCGTCGACGTTGGGGATGACCTGCCAGCCGTAGGCTTCGAAACGCTTGGCGGTGTCGTCGGTGTACCAGTGCTCGATGTGGCCGTCGATGGAAATGCCGTTGTCGTCCCAGAAGGCGATCAGCTTGTTGAGTTTCCAGGTGCCGGCGAGCGCGCAGGCTTCGTGCGAGATACCCTCCATCATGCAGCCGTCGCCCATGAAGACGTAGGTGTGATGGTTGACGATCTCGTGGCCGGGCTTGTTGAATTCGGCGGCGAGGATCTTTTCCGCCATCGCCATGCCGACGGCGTTGGTGATGCCCTGGCCGAGCGGGCCGGTGGTGGTCTCGACGCCGGGCGCATAGCCGTATTCGGGGTGCCCCGGGGTCTTGGAATGCAGCTGGCGGAACTGTTTGATGTCGTCCATCGACAGGTCGTAGCCGGTCAGATGCAGCAATGCGTAGATCAGCATCGAGCCGTGGCCGTTGCTCAAAACGAAACGGTCGCGGTCGGCCCATTTGGGGTTGGCGGGATTGTGGCGCAGATGGTGATTCCACAGCGTTTCGGCGATTTCCGCCATGCCCATGGGGGCGCCGGGGTGGCCGGATTTGGCTTTTTCGACGGCATCCATCGCGAGTGCGCGAATGGCATTGGCCAGGTCGTTACGGGTAGGCATTGCGTTCCCTTCCTGAAGTAATGAAAACCGGTGGCGGCTTCTGTCCACGCAGCCTTTCGGCGACATCGCGGGCAGAATATGCAAAAACCCTGATTATCCGTCAGCAGGCACGGCTTCCGCAAGCCAAGCCATGGCCAAGGAAAAAGCCCGGCGCGACAAACACTTATGCCACGCTGCTCAAGCTTGGGTTTAGGGTGCGGCGTGCAAAAATGTTTTTATCAGCGCTGCGCGAAGACTTATGCACCCGCCGCTTTCAACCAGTCGCGCCAGAGCACGAACAAGGCGGGGCTGGCTGACGCGACGACCGAGCGTTCCCATACGCTGGCGATGTCGAAGCTGCCCGACAGACTCGCCAATTGCCCGCCGGCCTCCTCCAGGATCAGGGCGCCTGCGGCGTAGTCCCATAGCTTTTGTCCGCCGTGCACGTAGATGTCGAAGCGTCCGGCGGCGGTATAGCACCAGTCGAGCGTGGAGGCGCCGAAGTTGCGCTGCGAGGCGTACGGCGGCCAGGACGCCAGCCGGCCGGCAAGTTCTCGATCGATGCGTTTGAGTTCGACGCCGGCCAGGGCGCGCCGCAGTTCGGTGGCGGGCTGCCGCAGCGGCAAGGGCGCGCCATTCAAATGCGCCCCCTTGCCACGCTCGGCGCTGAACATCTCGTCGGCGATCGGATCGTAGATCACGCCAAGCTGGCGCTCGCCCTTGTACAGATAGGCGACCGACACGGCGAAATAAGGCACCCCCGCGACAAAATTGGAAGTGCCATCGATGGGATCGACGCACCAGAGTCCGTCGCGCCCCGCGTCCCAGGCGGCCTGCTGCTGTTGCTCGGTCATTTCCTCGCCCAGCACCGGCACGTCGCGGATTGCCGGCAAGGCTGCCTCCAGCGCGGCCTGCGTCGCCGCGTCGGCTTCGGTGAACAGGCTGCCGTCCGGCTTGTGGCTGTGCGCCACCTTGAGAAAACGCGGCACGACATCGCGCTGCGCGACTTCCCTGACCAGGGCCTTGACGTCTTCGAGCATGATTCAAACCCGCAGGCAATAGCAGTAGACGAATTCCTGATCCTTGCCGGCAGGCGTATGGTGGATTTCGGTCGCGTGGCCGAGCAGGCGAAAGGGCGCGCCGAACTGCGCGTGCAGCGCGCCGGGATCGTAGCGCACGACGTCGAGGCCCGAGCACTGCAACGGCCCGCCGGGGCCGAAGGCGGCGACGATGACGTGGCCGCCCGGCTTCACTGCGCGCAACACCTGCGCAACATAGCGCGCGCGGTCGGCGGGGTCGGTCAGGAAATGGAACACCGCCCGGTCGTGCCAGACGTCGTAGCGCGCGGCCGGCAGCGCGACGCGGGTGATGTCGCCGGCGATCCACTCGACCCGGCCGGCCCGTTCGCCCAGGCGCGCACGGCTCACGGCCAGCGCCGATTCGGCGAGGTCGAGCACCGTCACATGCCGATAGCCGGCGTCGAGCAGGTCATCGACCAGCACCGAGGCGCCGCCGCCGACGTCGATCACCTGCGCCGCCGGCCCGGCGCAGCGCTCGATCAGGCGCAGCGAGGAAACGGCGTGCGGCTGGAACCAGCTGACCGCGTCGGCGGCCTTGGTCCGGTAAATGGATTCCCAGTGCTGGCGGCGGTCGGCCATGTCAGTCCGCCTTCCACTTGATCGAGCATCCCATGCTGGGGAACTGCTCGACCGGGCCCCGCTGGGTCTGGGCGACCTGCTTCATGGCCTCGTAGAGATCGCGGCGCGCCCCTTCGGGTGCCGTTTCCTTCTTCGATTCGTCGAAGCGGCCGCGATATTGCAGTTCGAGCCTGCGGTTGAAGCCGAAGAAGTCCGGCGTGCACACCGCGCCGTAGGCCCTGGCCACCGCCTGGGTCTCGTCGATCACGTATGGGAAGGAAAAGTCGAATTCGGCGGCGACCCGCTTCATGTTGTCGAAGCTGTCCTCGGCATACTCGGCCGGGTCGTTCGACATGATGGCGACGGCGTTCACGCCGTGTTCCTGTTTGAGCTGCGCCAGATCGCGCACCAGCCGCGGCAGGATTGCCTTCACATAGGGACAGTGATTGCAGATGAACATGACCAGGACGCCGTTCGCTCCCATCGCCCCGGCCAGCGTCCAGAGTTTGCCGTCGACGCCAGGCAGGCTGAAATCCGGGGCCTTCCAGCCGAAATCGCATACAGGGGTGGTAAGTGAAACCATGCTGACTCCGCCGATTCTTGGAATGACCCCGGCATAATACCAACGATGCCGGCTCCGCGTTTTTACCTTGACCTGCCGCTCGCCTGCGGCGCGCGCTTCACCCTGCCGCCCGGGCCTGCGCGCCACGCCGCGCGCGCCTTGCGCCTGAGCGAAGGCAGCCCCGTCACCCTGTTCAACGGCTGCGGCGGCGAATACGAAGCGCGCATCGATCGCATCCACAAGGACGAGGTTGCCGTCAGCATTGCCGCCCACCGCGCCGTCGAACGCGAATCCCGGCTGCGCGTCGTGCTGGCGCAGGGCATTTCCAGCGGCGAACGCATGGATTACACGCTGCAAAAGGCGGTGGAACTGGGGGTCGCGGCCATCCAGCCGCTGGCCACCCGGCGCAGCGTGGTCAAGCTCGCGGGCGAACGCAGTGACCGCCGGGTCGCGCACTGGCAGGGCGTGGTCGCCAGCGCCTGCGAGCAGTGCGGCCGCAACCGGTTGCCCCCGGTGTCGCCACCGCTGGCGCTGGCAACCTGGCTGGGCAACCAGACGCCGGGCCGTCTGTTGTTTCTCTCGCCGCACGCCAAAAGGCGCTTCGCCGACCTGCCGCCGCCTGACGGGCTCGACATCCTGATTGCCGGCCCGGAAGGCGGATTCGAGGCCGACGAACTCGCGGCGCTCGATGCCGCCCGGGCCATTCCGGTGCGGCTTGGGCAGCGCGTGTTGCGGACGGAAACCGCCGCCCTGGCGGCGCTGGCAGCCATGCAGACGCTGTGGGGCGATTTCTGACCGGCCGTCCGGCTGGCCCTCCCAACAAAAAACCGGGCGCAGGCCCGGTTTTTTGTCCGCTCCCTGCGCTCAGGGACGCAGATAGGCATAACCCTGTTGCTGCTTCTGCATGATCTCGACCACCCCGGACGACACGTAGCCCACCTTGGCATTCATGTCGGCCTTGTTCAGCTTCTGGTTGCGCATGGTGTTTTCGCACGCCATCACCTGCACGCCCGAATCGACCGCTTCCTGAATACGGTTGGCGACTTCGGATTCGGCTTTCAGCATGCCGATGCCCGGGCCGTAGGCGACGATTTCCAGGTCGACCCTGTCCTTGCCGATGTCCTTCTGGATGTTCTTGGCGTTGTTGAGCGCGAGATTCCATTTGGCCGGGTCGTTGTCGCTGACCTGGATCACCATCCTGGCCCGGTCCTGCGCCAGGCTCGCCGCCGGCATGCCCATTGCGCCCAGCAGCAGCAGGCCTCCCAGCAGGGCGCCCATGGTCTTGTGCATCTGTTTCATCATGATTTTCTCTCCTCGCGCGATTGATCTTAAAAAATGCGATCTGAAGAATGGGCTTTACCCAATCCGGACTGATGACGATTCCTGCCGGGAATTTATTCCGCTTATCTTGCAAAAGTGCGGCCCGGCCTGCGGCCGGAAGGGGTTTTCGGTATGCTTCCGTCCTGAATCCCCCTTCAAAGGCTGCTTCTTGAAAGACACTACGCATTTCGTCCACTGGTTCCGTTCCGCCGCGCCCTATATTCACGGTTTTCGCGGCAAGACCTTCGTCATCGCCTTCGGCGGCGAACTGGTATCGGATGGCGGTTTCGTGCAACTCGCGCACGATGTCAATCTGCTGAACAGCCTGGGCGTGCGCCTGGTGCTGGTGCACGGCGTGCGGCCCCAGGTGGAAGCGCGGTTGACCGAGAACGGCGCGGCGATCCGCTACGTGAGCGGCCTGCGCGTCACCGACGACGCGGCGCTGGCCTGTGTAAAGGAAGCCGCCGGCACGGTGCGGGTGGAGATCGAAGCCCTTCTGTCGCTGGGCATGGCCAACACGCCGATGGCGGGGGCGGACATACGCGTGGCCTCGGGCAATTTCGTCACCGCCAAGCCCATCGGCGTGATCGAAGGCGTCGATCTTCTGCATACCGGCGAAGTCCGTAAAATCGACGCCGCCGCCATCCGCAGACGGCTCGACCAGCACGACATCGTGCTGCTGTCGCCCATCGGCTACTCGCCAACGGGTGAAATTTTCAACCTCAGCCTTGAAGACGTGGCGACGCAGGCCGCGGTCGAACTCGCTGCCGACAAGCTGGTTTTCCTCATGGACACCGAAGGTGTGCCCGGCAAGGGCCGCGCGATCCGCAGCGCGCTCACCGTGAGCGAGGCGCGGCAGATTCTGGAACAGAACCGCAAGCTGCCCGAGGACGTAGGCTACTACCTGCCCTGCGCCATTGCCGCCTGCACGCAAGGGGTCAAGCGCGCGCACCTCATCAGCCGCAAGCGCGACGGCGCGCTGCTGTCCGAATTGTTCACCCGCGACGGCGTGGGCACGATGGTCACGCCCACGCCGCTGGAAACCCTGCGCCCGGCGACCATCGACGATGTCGGCGGCATCCTCGGCCTGATCGAGCCGCTGGAGCGCGAAGGCATTCTGGTGCGGCGTTCGCGCGAACTGCTGGAAATGGAGATCGACCGTTTCATCGTGCT
>JAIWOL010000135.1 GCA_020216925.1 Thiobacillus sp.
CGAATCCGACGGCGTGGTCGCCGGCTGCGCCGCGCTCTATCCGTTTCCGGAAGAACAGGCAGCCGAGCTCGCCTGCCTCGCCGTGTCGCAGGAATTCCGTGGCCGCGGATTCGGCGACCTGCTGCTGGCCGCAGCGGAAAAAAATGGCAAAAAAACCGGGTTCAAGCGATTATTCGTGCTGACGACCCGCACCGAGCACTGGTTCGAGGAGCGCGGTTTCGTTGACAGCAGCCCGGACCAGCTGCCGCAACGCAAACAAGCACTTTATAACTACAAGCGGAAATCCAAGGTTCTCGAAAAACGACTCTGACGAGGAAAGGAACCGTGCATCCATCGTTGATCGCCTGTCTGGCCGCCTGCTGGCTAATGCTTGTCACGCCCGCCCGCGCTGATCCGGCGCTTGTCGTGGGCGTGTTGCCGTATCAGGGTGCGCGCACCCTGATCGCAGCGCACCGCGACCTGGCAGACCACCTGCGCGGCGCCCTGAAACGCCCGGTCAAAATTGTCACGGCGCGCAACGCCCGGGTGTTCGGACAGCGCCTGCTGGCGGGCGACTACGATCTCGCGCTCGCCCCCGCCCACCTCGCGCGCCTGGCGCAACGCGACGCGGGCTGGCATCTTCTGGCAATGCACCGCCCCGATACGCCGGTCTACCTCATGGCCGAAAGCGGAACACCCGGGGACCCGCAGCCCCGCGCCGGCATCACCATCGCCACACCTGATCGCGCCATGCTGGTCACCCTGGCCGCGCAGCGCTGGCTCGACACCCGTTTTGCGCTGAATACCGGCGACTACACCCTGATCGAAACGGGTTCCTACAGCGCCACCCTGCAAGCCGTGATAGACGGGCAGGCCGACTTCGCCGTGAGCGCGCTGGCCGCCATGGGGCAGGTTCGCCCTGGCCACCTCGACCGGGTACGCATCGCGCACGAACTTGGCAGCGTGCCCCTGCTGGTCTACATTGCCCGGCCCGGATGGCCCGCCGCCGGCCGGAGCCGGCTCCAGGCAGCCCTGCTCAAGTTTCCTGTCTCTGCGCCGCTGCGTGTCGTGGCGGCCGGCAAAAACAGTCTCGACGCCATGGATGTATATCTCGCCGCCACGCGGCAGCTGCTGACCGAAAACGAGGGCCTCGCCGATGCTCGATAGACTGACCCGCACCCTGCTGTTGGCCTGCCTGCTGCTTTGCCCGCCGTTTGCGCGCGCCGACCTGCCGCCGTTGTCCTTTGGCGTGTTTCCCAATCTCTCGGCGCGTCAGGTGGTTGAAATTTATCAGCCTCTCGCAAAAACGCTGGAAAAACACCTGGGCCGTGAAATCGTGGTTTACAGCGCGCGCGATTTCCGCACCTTTGCCCAGCGCACCGCCAAAGGCGAATACGACATCCTGCTGACGGCCCCGCATCTTGCCTGGCTCGCCCGCCAGGACGCCGGCTACCGACCTCTGCTCAAGTACGCCACGCCTACCCACGGTCTCCTGGTGGTGCGCAAGGATTCCGATCTCCATGAGCCGCAGGCCCTGCGCGGCAAAACCCTGGCGCGGGCGGATGCCCTGGCGGTCACCGTGCTGGCCGTACAGGCCGAACTGGCCGCGCACGGCCTGCGGGCCGGGGTCGACTACCATCTGCGCGACGCCGGCACCCACAACAACGCCGTGATGCAGGTCATCAACAACAAGGCGGAAGCCGCAGCGCTGGGCCTGCACCCCTACCGGCTGCTGGCCCCCGATCTGCGCGCGCAACTGCGCGTCCTGATCGAAACTCCCCACGTATCGAGCCTGATGGTGCTGACGCATCCCCGCCTGCGCGACAGCGAAGCGCAAGCCCTCCACAAGGCCCTGCTCGCGTTTGCCGCATCTCCCGAAGGTCAGACCTTCATGGCGCGCGGGGCCTACGGCGGGTTCGCTGCGGTCGATGGTCAGGAACTGCGCGCCTTCCGGCCCTATGCGCTGGAAGTGCAGAAGTTGTTGCAGGAGGCGCCTTGAAAGACTGGTGGGCTGCGCTTTCGCTGCGCTACAAGCTGACCCTTGCCGCGCTCGCGGTCGAAGCGGTGATGTTCGCGTTCCTGATCTGGAACGGCATGCGCGTGGGCCACGATGCCCTCCAGCAGCAGGCCGAACAGCGCCTGAAGGAAATCGCCGGCACCCTCGCCGTGGCCTTGCAGGCCCCCCTGTCGCAACAGGACGACGCCAGCGTGCGCGATATCGTCGAAACCCTGCGCAAGGACCGCAGTCTGGAATTCATCGAGATCCGGGACAGCGCAGACCGCGTGCTGCACCAGTCGGGCACGGCCGGCGACAGTACGGGTTTTGGCATCGTGCAGCCGGTGGAGCTGGCTGGCGAGCGTTACGGCAGCGTGAGCCTCGTGCTTTCGCGCACCTTCATTGCCGAGGCAAGCCGCAAATATGTGCGCGACAGCCTGGTCATCGCCCTCGTTGCGCTCTTGCTCACCGGTGTATTGCTGGCTGTCTCGGCGGCGGGTCTGGTGCGCCGCTTCGAAGCGCTCACCCGCGCCAGCAAGCGCATGGCGCAGGGCGATCTCGACGTGGCGATCGACCCCGCCGGCGAGGATGAAATCGGCCAGCTTATCGGCACTTTCAACCGCATGGCCGAATCGGTGCGATTCAATGTCCAGCGCGCGCGGGAGAACGAAGCGCGCTTCCACGCCATTGCCGACTACACCCACGATATTGAATTCTGGCTGTCCCCCGAAGGCAAGCTGCTGTGGGTCAACCCCTCGGTCGAGCGCATGCTGGGACACAGCGTCGGCACCTGCATGGGCAAGATGAACTTTCCCATCGACGTGATTCATCCCGAAGACCGCGCCGCCGCCGAGTTCCAGTTGCGCCAGGCGCTGCGCGGCACGTCGGGCGAAGGCTATACCCTGCGCCTGGTGCGCAGCGACGGCTCGCATTTCTGGGGCTCGGTGAACTGGCAGCCGATCCACGACTACAACGGCATCTACCAGGGCATCCGCGCCAGCATCTTCAGCATCGATGACCTCAAGGCCACCGAAGCCAACCTGCGCGAAACCCTGTCCGAACTGCGCGCGGCAGAAACCCTGCAACGCAAGTATCTCGACGAAACCGAACAGGAGCGCGCGCGCCTCGTCTCGCTGCTGTCGGCGATGAATCTCGGCATCCTGTTCGTCGGCACCGACAGCCGCGTGATCTACTACAACCCCGCCTTCATCCGCATGTGGATGATCGACGAGCACGCCCCGCTCATCGGCCTGCGCGTGCACGACGTGCTGGCGAAATCCGCCTCCACGCTGGCGCGGCCCGACCATTTCTCGCGCCATCTGCTGTCGGTGCTGGAAACGCGCGAGGTGTCGGACAGCTTCGAAATCCAGATGACCGACGGCCGCGTCATCACCGAACTCGATTACCCCGTGCGCGACGGCGAAGGCCGCTTCATCGGCCACCTGTGGATCTACGAAGACGTGACGCGCGAGCGCCAGACCGCCGAACAGCTCGTGTACCTGGCCGAACGCGATGCGCTCACCGGGCTCTACAACCGCCACCGTTTCCAGCAGGAACTCGCGCGCACCATGCTCGAATCCGATCGCCACCAGATGCGCTCGGCGGTGATGTTCTTCGACCTCGATGAATTCAAGACCATCAATGACACCTACGGCCACCGTGCCGGCGACGCCCTGCTGATTCGCGTCGCCGGCGAGATCGGCGCGCTGGTGCGGCGCAACGAGGTGCTGGCGCGCCTGGGCGGTGACGAATTCGCCATTCTCCTGCCCAACGTGCAGGACAACGAAGCCGAAGCCCTGGCCGAGCGCGTGGTGCGCGCCATCGCCCAGATTCCCTTCCGTTTCGAAGGCCAGAACCTGCGGCTCACCACCAGCCTCGGCATTGCCTACTATCCCACCCATGCGGCCGACGCCGACGACCTGGTCGCGCGGGCCGACATCGCCATGTACCAGGCCAAAAGCGCCGGCAAGAACACCTGGCGCGTCTACCGTGCCGATATCGACGCCGACAGCGAGATGCGCGCCCGCTTGTCCTGGGGCGAACGCATCAGCAACGCCATCGACAAGAACCTGTTCCAGCTGCATTTCCAGGGGGTATACCAGGCCAGCGACAGGACGCTTTCGCACCTGGAAGCGCTCATCCGCATGATCGACGAACGCGATCCGGGCCAGCTCATCATGCCGGGGCATTTCATTCCCCTGGCGGAAAAGAGCGGCCGCATCCTCGACATCGATCGCTGGGTAATCCGCGAGGTCGTGCGCCGGCTCGCCGGCGACGCCGCCATGCCGGCCATCGCCATCAACATCTCCGGGCGCTCGCTGTCCGAACCCGACCTGCCGCAGTTCATTGGCGACGTACTGCGCGCCGCCCACGTCGATCCGCGCCGCCTCATCGTCGAAATCACCGAAACCGCGGCCGTCTCCGACCTGCACGACGCCCAGCGCATGATCGAAGCGCTGCACCAGTTGGGTTGCGGCGTCTATCTCGATGATTTCGGCGTGGGCTTTGCTTCGTTTGCCTACCTCAAGCATCTCAACGTCGACACCATCAAGATCGACGGCATCTTCATCCGCGACCTGCCGAACGACCCCGACAATCAGGTCTTCGTGCAGGCCATGGTCAGCGTCGCGCTGGGCCTGGGCAAATCCGTGCTCGCCGAGTACGTTGAAGACGGCAAGACGCTGGCGCTCTTGCGCACCTACGGCGTCGACCTCGTGCAGGGCTATTTCCTCGACCGTCCCATCGCCGACCACCCCGCCCTCGCTTCGTCCGCCATGCCTGCCGGGCGCTGACCCGCCGTCCGGGAGACGCCGGACGGAATGCTAAAATGCGCGGCTTTTCCCGGCTTTTCAGGATTCCGCCGTGCTCACCGCTTCTTCCATCACCCTGCAATTCTCGACCAAGCCGCTGTTCGAGAACGTCAACGTCAAGTTCGGCGACGGCAACCGCTACGGCCTCATCGGCGCCAACGGCTGCGGCAAATCCACCTTCATGAAAATTCTCGCCGGCGAGCTGGAGCCGACCGCTGGCAGCGTCTCGCTCGACCCCGGCGAGCGCATGGCCTGGCTGCGGCAGGATCAGTTCGGCTACGAGAACCAGCGCGTGCTCGACGTGGTGCTGCAAGGCCACGCCGAGATGTGGCGCGTGATGCAGGACAAGGACGCCATCTACATGAACCCGGAGGCGAGCGAGGAAGATTACCTGCACGCCGCCGAACTCGAAGCGAAATTCGGCGAGATGGGCGGCTACGACGCGGAGGCGCGCGCCGGGCAGCTGCTGCTGGGCGTGGGCATACCCACCGCGCAGCACAACGGCCTGATGAGCGAAATCGCACCCGGCTTCAAGCTGCGCGTCCTGCTGGCGCAGGCGCTGTTCTCCAGCCCGGACATCCTGCTGCTGGATGAGCCGACCAACAACCTCGACATCCACACCATCCGCTGGCTGGAAGAAGTGCTGAACGAGAGCAATGCCACCATCATCGTCATCTCGCACGACCGGCATTTCCTGAACCAGGTCTGCACCCACATGGCCGACCTGGACTACGGCACGATCAAGGTGTGGCCGGGCAACTACGACGACTACATGCTCGCGTCCAGCGAGGCGAAAGCACGACAGGCGGCGGCGAACGCGCGCGCCAAGGAAAAGGTCGCCGAACTACAGGAATTCGTGCGCCGCTTCTCGGCCAACAAATCCAAGGCGCGGCAGGCCACCAGCCGCATGAAGATGATCGACAAGATCAAGATCGACGACTTCAAGCCCAGTTCGCGGCAAAACCCCTACATCCGCTTCGAGCAGGAAAAACCGCTGCACCGGCGCGCACTCGAAGTCGAGAATCTTGCCTTCGGCTACGATGGCGGCACGCTGTTCAAGGACGTCAACCTCTCCCTGGAAGCGGGCGAGAAACTCGCTGTGATCGGCGGCAACGGCGTCGGCAAATCCACGCTGATGAAGCTGCTGATGGGCGAACTCAAGCCGCAGTCCGGCGAGGTGCGCTGGAGCGAGAACGCCAACATCGGCTATTTTTCGCAGGATCACGTCGCCGACTTCGACATGGATTTGAACCTCACCGACTGGATGCACCAGTGGACGCAACCTGGCGACGACGAGCAAGTGCTGCGAGGCATCCTCGGGCGCCTGCTGTTCTCCGGTGACGACGTGAAGAAATCGGTGCGCGTCCTGTCTGGCGGCGAAAAGGGGCGCATGCTCTACGGCAAGCTCATGCTCGGCCGCCACAACGTGCTGGTGATGGACGAACCGACCAACCACATGGACATGGAGTCGATCGAATCACTCAACCTTGCGCTCGAACTCTTCAAGGGCACGCTGATCTTCGTTTCGCACGACCGCGCGTTCGTGTCGTCATTGGCCACGCGCATCCTCGAAATCAAGCCGGAGGGCGTTGAGTACTACATGGGCACCTACGACGAATATCTGCATTCCAGGGGGATCGAATGAACGAAGTCGTCGTCATCGGCCTGGGGCAATTGGGCCGGGTGTTCGCCGGCGGTTTTCTGCGCTGCGGGCGCAGCGTGATCCCCGTCAATCGCGGCGACCATCCGGGTGTGATCGCCGATGCCCACCCCTATCCCGAACAGGTGCTGGTTGCGGTGGGCGAAACCGAACTGGCCGGAGTGCTGGACGCCATGCCCATGCTCTGGCGCGACCGCGTGGCGCTGATCCAGAACGAACTTCTGCCCGCCGACTGGGAACGCCACGGGTATGCAAACCCGACCGTGATCTCCGTGTGGTTCGAAAAAAAACCCGGCCGCGACCCCAAGCCCCTCATCGCCTCGCCGGTTGCCGGACCCGGCGCGGGACTGCTGATCGACGCGCTGGCCTCGATCGACCTGCCGGCGCGTGAAGTCCAGACGGGCGACGCCTTGCTGTTCGAACTGGTGGTCAAAAACGTCTACATCCTCACCACCAATCTCGCGGGCCTCAAGACCGGCGGCACGGTGGGCGCGCTGTGGGCGAATCGTCGGCCGTTTGCCCGCGCAGTGGCCGCCGACGTCATCGCGCTGCAAGAAGCGCTCACCGGCAGGCAATACGATCACCACGCGCTGATCGCCGGCATGCTCCAAGCCTTCGACGGCGACCCCGAGCACCAATGCATGGGGCGATCCGCCCCGGCGCGACTGCAACGCGCGCTGGCCCACGCCAACCGCCTGGGGCTGGCCGTGCCCACCCTGCGCGCCCTGGCAAACTGACCGTGCGCAGGCTGGCTGCATGCGTGCTCGTCCTGGCCTCGTTGCCCGCAACGGCCGACAAACCCGCGGTATTCGCCGACCGCCTGCACGCCAAATTCCATCATGCGCGCTGTCTGCAATGCCATCAGTTCAACACGCGCGAGCGCGACGGCCGCGCATTCGCTTCGCACCGCAGCCGCTATCTGTGCGTCGAATGCCACCGCCCCGACGTCATCGGCCTGCCGCCCAACACCGACTGGATGGCGCCGCTGAACATGGACTACACCGGTTTTTCCCCCGCCGCCACCTGCCGGCTGGTCAAGACACGCATGGGCATGGACCCCACCGGCAAGAAACTCGCCCACCACCTGCTGCACGACGGCCGCATCCGCTGGGCGCTGGATTCGGGCATGACACCCGGCGGCCCCAAGCCCGCCGTGCCCGGCGGCTACGCCGAGTGGAAACGCGACGTCGAAGCGTGGATCGCCGACGGCATGCGCTGCGAATAAAGCCTAGAGCGCACGACTTTTTGCAGCTTTTGGCTCACTGCCGTATGTCCCGGCGTGGTCAAACGGCAGCCAGTCCGACACGCGATCCAGTTTCACGCGGCCCCTGATGCGGTAAGGCACGCCCTCCTTCAGCACGTCGGCGGGCAGGGTGCGAATCTGGCGGATCAGGTTTTTTGACTGCATGATGGCGTCGACGCGCAGCACGCTCATGGACGCCGCCGGCACCAGCGTCGACACCCGCGACAGACCGGTCGCAAAAGGCCGTCCGTTCACCTCCAGCTCGAAATCGAGCGCCTCGATCCTGAGATCGAAATCGTTCGGGTTCGCCACGCGCAGGCCCAGGTCGAGCTTCTGCTCCAGAAGCCCCAGGCTTTTGATCTCGACATCGGCCACGCTGACGCGCGGGGCCTGCGCGTTGAAAGGCAGGCCAGAACACGCCGACAGCGCGCCGGCCAGCATAACGACAAGAAGACGTTTCATGATTTCAGCGTATCTCTGCCAGCAGCGCCTGCGCCATGTTCGCAGCCTGTGCCGCGTAGCCGCCGCCAAACAGATTGGCGTGATTGAGGACGTGGTAGAGATTGTAGAGCTTCTTGCGCGTCGCGTAGCCGGGTTCCAGCGGCCAGGCCGCCCGGTAGGCCGCATGGAAGTCGGCCGCGAATCCGCCGAACAGTTCGGTCATGGCCAGATCGCATTCCCGGTCGCCGCAGTAGACTGCCGGATCGAACAGCACCGGGCTGCCATCGGCGAGATACGCATGATTGCCGCCCCACAGATCGCCATGCAGCAGCGACGGGATGGGCGCGTGACCGGTAAAAAATGCAGGCAGGTCCGCCATCAGGCGTTCGCCGTCGCGCAGCAGAGCGCCGGGCAATCCGTTTTGCGCCGCCAGCCGCAGCTGGACGCCCAGCCGCCGGCTGCGCCAGAAATCCATCCAATCGTCCGCCGGCGCGTTGAACTGCTGCGTCCGACCGATGAAGTTGTTGTGCTGCCAGCCCCATGCCGCCTGCGGCGCGCGATGCATCCGGGCCAGCGCCTCGCCGAGCGCGGCAGCGTCGCCCGCACCCCGTAAATCGAGCGCTTCGAGCACCAGAAACGCCTCGTCCGCCGTTTCGCCGCAAGCCACCACGCCCGGCACGCGCAGGTGCGCGCCCAGTGCCGCGAGCCCAGCCGCTTCGGTTTCGAACATCGCCCGCCTGGCCGCAGGCTGGCGTTTGACGAAATAGCGCCGCTCGCCGTCATCGATCACCTGTGCGTCGCTGCTGTCGCCGCCAGGCGCGCAACGGACGCGCGGCAGCCCGAACGGGCGGCCCGTCGCCTCGAAAATTGCGGCTTGCAGCGCGGCGATAAACGCAGTCATGGCACGAGGTCATGAAAAACGCGCCATCGGGCGCGTTCGTGCACAGGCCCTACTTGCTGCCGCCGGGCGGCTGGATGACCTTGCGCTGGAACAGTTCGGCAATGCCGGGGTCCCGGCTGGCGCCCGCCTCGTCCATGCGCTTGAGGTAGTCGGCCCACAGCGCATCGTGGTTCACCCCCAGGCTGTAGAGGTATTCCCAGGAATAAATGCCGGTGTCGTGGCCGTCGGAAAAGAAGAAATTGATGCCGTAAAGCCCCACCGGCTCGGCGGCGTTGATGATCACACCCTTCTTGCCGGTTTGCAGCACTTCCTGACCGGGGCCGTGTCCGCGCACCTCGGCGGACGGCGAATACACGCGCAGGAATTCGAACGGCAATTCGAAACGCGCACCGTCGGTAAAGGCGATTTCCAGCTTCTTCGAAGCCTGATGCAGTTTGATGTCGGTAGGGGTGGGAATGGCCATGATGAACACTCGCAAAATCCGCCTGCCAAGGCCGCCCGGTGACCAGCGGCGGCTTCGCAGGCAAGACTGGAACAAAACTGGCGCGCCCGGCGCGATTCGAACGCACGACCCCTGCCTTCGGAGGGCAGTACTCTATCCAGCTGAGCTACGGGCGCGGGAAGCCGCGAAGCATAGCGGGTTTGCCCGGCGGCGTCCATCCGCGCCCTTTCGCGCGAAGGCGGGTTTACTTATAATCGCGGCTTTTGTGGTGCTCCACCAAGGATAAGCTCATGGCCGATTCGCACGCCAAGATGACCCAGGCAACCCCCAGGGAAATCATCGTTTCCGTACTAGCCGGACTGTTCGCGCCGTTGCTCGCGATCTTCCTCATCGTCCAGCTCGTGCTCGGTATTCAGGACAATCACAAGCCGGACGCCACCGACGAAGCGGCGCAACAGGCCACGGTCGACCGCATCAAACCCTTTGCCACGCTGGTGGCGCTGGACGCCAACGCGCCCAAGGTCGAAAAATCCGGACAGGAGGTTTATGACGCAGTATGCACTTCCTGCCATGCCGCCGGCGCGCTGGGTGCGCCCAAGTTCGACAACAAGGGCGACTGGGCCGCGCGCATCGGCAAGGGCTACGACACGCTGGTGAAACACGCCATCGAAGGTTTCAACCAGATGCCGGCGCGCGGTGGCGACGGCGACCTGTCCGACGTGGAAGTGGCGCGCGCGGTGGCCTACATGGCCAACTCCGCCGGCGCCAGCTTCAAGGCGCCCGAACCGAGCGCGGCCGTGGCCGCCGCCGGCACAGCCGCAGGCGGTGCAACAGGCAACCCTGCCAAAGGCAAGGCTGTTTACGAGGCTCACTGCGCAGCCTGCCATGCGGCAGGCGTGGCCGGCGCGCCCAAATTCGGCGACAAGGCCGCCTGGGAAAAGCGCATCAGCCAGGGTTATGCCACCCTGCTCGAACACGCCACCAAAGGCATCGGCGCCATGCCGGCCAAAGGAGGCGCGGACATTTCCGATGCAGAACTGGCCGATGCCGTGGCCTATCTTTACGACAGCAACGGCGGCAAGCTCTGAATCGATTATGCGGTGCGCGCAACGCAACGCATAATCAAGACCTTGCAGGGCGGTTTGCCCTGCCCGCACGGCAAGGGACGCCGTTGCGGTGGACACACGACAACAACACGCGGAACGCTGCTATGAAACCGATCCTGGTCGCTTTGCTGATTGTCGTCCTGCCCGCGTGCGGCCAGCCGGACAACGACAGCCGCGCAACAGGCAGTCCCCCCGCGCTTGCCGCTCCCGCCGCCGACGCACAAACGGCTGCGCCCCAGGCACCGCCGACTCCAGCTCCGGCTCCGGCTCCGGCTCCGGCTCCGGCTCCGGCTCCGGCTCCGGCCGAACCAGCGCCTGGCGCCGTAGCACCTGCTTCCGCGCCCGCCAGTACCCGCGCGCCCGCAGC
>JAIWOL010000136.1 GCA_020216925.1 Thiobacillus sp.
CACGTGCGCAACTACACCATCGGCGACGTACTGGCGCGCTACCACGCGATGCGCGGCTACAACGTGATGCAGCCGATGGGCTGGGACGCGTTCGGCCTGCCCGCCGAGAATGCGGCGATCGCCAACAACGTGCCGCCCGCCGCGTGGACCTATGCCAACATCGACCACATGCGCACGCAGTTGCAGGCGCTGGGGCTGGCGATCGACTGGTCGCGCGAGCTGGCCACCTGCAAGCCGGATTACTACCGCTGGGAGCAGTGGCTGTTCACCCGCCTGTTCGAAAAGGGCGTGATCTACAAGAAGATGGCGACGGTGAACTGGGATCCGGTCGACCAGACCGTGCTCGCCAACGAGCAGGTCATCGAAGGCCGGGGCTGGCGGTCCGGCGCGCTGGTCGAAAAGCGCGACATCCCGATGTATTTCTTCCGCATCACGCAGTACGCGGAGGAATTGCTCGCCGGCCTCGACAACCTGCCGGGCTGGCCCGAGCGCGTGAAAACCATGCAGGCGAACTGGATCGGCAAGAGCGTCGGCGTGCGGCTGGCGTTTCCGTACGCCCTCGATGGCCAGGACGAAAAGCTGTGGGTATTCACCACCCGCGCCGACACGCTCATGGGCGTCACCTTCGTCGCCGTCGCCGCCGAGCATCCGCTCGCCACCCGCGCCGCCGCCAACCACCCCGAACTTGCCGCCTTCATTGCCGAATGCAAGCAGGGCAGCGTGGCCGAAGCCGATATGGCGACGATGGAAAAGAAGGGCATGGACACCGGCCTGACCGTCACGCATCCGCTCACCGGCGAACCCATCCCGGTGTGGGTCGGCAACTACGTGCTGATGAGCTACGGCGAGGGCGCGGTGATGGCGGTGCCGGCGCACGACGAGCGCGACTTCGGCTTTGCGCGGAAATACGGCCTGCCGATCAGGCAGGTGATCGCGGTCGACGGCGAAACCTTTTCTTCCGACGCCTGGCAGGAATGGTACGGCGACAAGGCGCGCGGCGTGTGCGTGAATTCGGGCAAGTACGACGGCCTGAACCATGAGCAGGCGGTCGACGCCATCGCCGCCGACCTGGAAAAACTTGGCCTTGGCGAAAAGAAAACCCAGTATCGGCTCCGCGACTGGGGCATTTCGCGCCAGCGCTACTGGGGTTGCCCGATTCCCATCATCCATTGCGATGCCTGCGGCGACGTGCCGGTGCCGGCCGAGCAATTGCCGGTGGTGCTGCCGGAAGACGTCGTCCCGGACGGCGCCGGCAATCCCCTGAACCGCCGCGCCGACTTCGTCCACTGCGCCTGCCCCAAGTGCGGCCAGCCCGCCCGCCGCGAGACCGACACCATGGACACCTTCGTCGAGTCGAGCTGGTATTACGCGCGCTACGCCTGCCCCGACGCCAATCAAATGCTCGACGCGCGCGCCAACCAGTGGCTGCCGGTCGACCAGTACATCGGCGGCATCGAACACGCGATCCTGCATCTTCTGTACGCGCGCTTCTTCCACAAGCTGATGCGCGACGAGGGCCTGGTTTCTGGCGATGAACCCTTTGCCAACCTGCTCACCCAGGGCATGGTCGTCGCCGACACCTACTACCGTGAAGACGCCGCCGGCAAGAAAACCTGGTTCAACCCGGCCGACGTCGAGGTGCGTGACGGAATCGCCGTGTTGAAGGCAGACGGTGCGCCGGTGATCGTCGGCGGCACCGAGAAGATGTCGAAGTCGAAGAACAACGGCGTCGACCCGCAGGCGCTGATCGAGCAGTACGGCGCCGACACCGCGCGGCTGTTCACCATGTTCGCCGCGCCGCCCGAACAGAGTCTGGAATGGTCGGATTCGGGCGTCGAAGGCGCGCACCGCTTTTTGCGCAAATTGTGGAAAGCGAGCTTCGATCATGTGCAGGCTGGCGTGGTTGCCGCGCACACGGCTGGCGAGCTGGACGACGCCGCAAAATCCCTGCGCCGTCAGCTCCACCACACGATCCAGAAAGTCTCCGACGACATCGAGCGCCGCAAGCAGTTCAACACCGCCATCGCCGCGAACATGGAGCTGATGAACGCGCTCGCCAAGTTCGACGGCATGGACGCCGTCAGCCGCAGTGTGCGGCAGGAAGTGCTCGAAGCGGTGACGGCGATGCTCGCGCCCATCGTTCCGCACATCTGCGAGGCTTTGCAGGCTGAATTGAAGCCCGGCGTGAAACTGGCCTGGCCGACGGTCGATGAAAGCGCGCTGGTGCAAGACCAAATCGAACTCATGATCCAGGTCAACGGCAAGCTGCGTGGACAGATCCGCGTTTCGGCGAACGCCGATAAAGCCAGCATCGAGACGCAGGCGCTGGCCAGTGAAGCCGTGCAGAAGCACAGCGAAGGCAAGCAGCCGAAAAAAGTGGTGGTGGTGCCGGGGCGTTTGGTTAATATCGTCGTATGAACCGCCGCCAGTTCCTCGTTCTGACGCCTGCCCTGCTTGTCGCAGGATGCGGCTTCGAGCTGCGCCGCTACGACGGGCTGCCATTCGCCAGCCTGTATCTCGACGCCCCGGCGGGCAGCGCCGTGGCGCAGCGTCTGCGCACCCTGCTGACGGCGGGAGGCAAGACCCGACTGACGGCGACAGCCGCGGAAGCCGAGGCTGTCCTCAAGCTTTCCGACGAGGCGCGCAGCAAAACCATCCTGTCGCTGTCGGGCGCGGGCCGCGTCACCGAATACCGGCTCGGCCTGCGTGTCGGCTACCGCGTGATCGATCGCGACGGGCGAGCGCTGGCGGAAACCGAGACCATCGAGCTCACGCGCGACCTCACCTACGACGATACTCAACGGCTGGCCAAGGGAGCGGAAGAAAGCCTGCTGTACCGCGACATGGACGAAAGCGCCGCCATGCGCATTCTGCGTCGTTTACAGGCGTTAAGGCCGGCCAACGGCCGGTCCTGACGTGAATATCCCGGCCGACCGCCTGCCTGAACAGCTCGCGCGCGGACTGGCCGCGCTTTATGTGGTGACGGGCGACGAGCCGCTGGCGGCGCAGGAGGCGGGGGACGCCATACGCGCGGCGGCGCGCGCGGCCGGACATACCGAACGCAGCGTCCACACGGTGCAGGGCAAATACAACTGGCAGGGACTCCTGGCCAGCGGCGACACGCTCTCGCTGTTTGCCGAGCGCCGCCTCGCCGAAATCCGCATACCCTCCGGCAAGCCCGGCGTGGACGGCGCGAAAGCGCTGGAAACCTATGCCGGCAAGTTGCCGCCCGACACGCTCACGTTGATCAGTCTGCCGGACATCGACTGGAAAACCCGGCAAAGTCGCTGGTTCGCCGCGCTGGCCAGGGCGGGGGTGGTGGTCGAGGCAAAGCCGGTGGAACGTGCCGCCCTGCCGGGCTGGATCGAACGCCGGCTGGCGAAGCAGGGGCTGACGGCCGAGCGCGATGCGCTGGGATTTCTGGCCGACCGGGTCGAGGGCAACCTGCTGGCCGCACAGCAGGAAATCGACAAACTCGCCCTGCTGCTGCCGCCTGGCAAGGTAACGCGTGCTGACGTCGAACGCGCGGTCGTCGATGTCAGCCGGCTCGAAGCCGATGCGCTCGCCGATGCGCTCTACGCCGGTAATGCCGCGCGCTTTGCGCAGGTCGTCATCGATCTCCGGGACAGCGGCGAAACCGTGCCGGCCATGCTGTGGCAAGTGGCGTCGGCGGTGCAGCTCCTGCTCAGGCTAAAATCGGCCGTATTGCGGGGCGAATCCTTGCCCGGCTTGATGCGCGCGTTGTGGGGGCGCGACAAACAGCGTGCGCCGCTGATCGAGCGCGCCCTGAAACGGCTCGAACCCGATCACATCGAACAGGCGCTCGCGCTGCTCGCCAGAATCGACCGTCAGTCCAAGGGACTGGATCGATGCGGCGATCCCTGGGATAGCTTGCTGGAACTGGGGCGGATGTTCGACGCCCCGCAAAAGACTGGAACCGACCATGGACGTTAAGCAGTACATGCAGACGGTGGGACGCCGGGCGCGCGAAGCTTCGCGCGCCATCGCCCGCGCCGACACCCGCCAGAAGAACCGCGCGCTCGCCGCCATCGCCGCCGCGATCCGCCGCGACGCCGCGACGCTGCTGGCGGCCAACGCGCGCGACATGGCGCATGCGCGCGATTCGGGATACGACACGGCGCTGCTCGACCGCCTGGCGCTCACCGAAAAAACCGTCGCCGGCATGGCCGAAGGGCTCGAACAAATCGCCGCGCTGCCCGACCCGGTCGGCGAAATCGACGGCCTGAAATACCGCCCGTCCGGCATCCAGGTCGGCAAGATGCGCGTGCCGCTCGGCGTCATCGGCATCATTTACGAGGCGCGTCCGAACGTCACGGCGGACGCCGCCGGCCTGTGCCTGAAATCCGGCAACGCCGCGATCCTGCGCGGCGGCTCGGAAGCCATTCATTCGAACCAGGCAGTCGCAGCCTGCGTGCGTGAGGGGCTCGCTGCCGCAGGCTTGCCCGACGCGGTGGTGCAGGTGATAGAGACCACCGATCGCGCGGCGGTGGGCGAGCTCATCACCATGAAGGACTATGTGGACGTGATCGTGCCGCGCGGCGGCAAGGGCCTGATCGCCCGCATCACGGGCGAGGCGCGTGTCCCCGTCATCAAGCATCTGCACGGCAACTGCCATGTCTACGTGGACGATCATGCCGACCTGGCCAAGGCGGTGAAGATCGTCGAGAACGCCAAAACCCAGCGTTACGGCACCTGCAACACCACCGAATCGCTGCTGGTGGCGCGGGCCGTCGCACAGGCGGCCTTGCCGGGCATCGGCGCCATGCTCGCCGGCCACGGCGTGGAAATGCGCGGCTGCGCCGAGGCACTGGCGATTCTGAAGGCTGCGGGCGTCGCGCAGGAGAAACTCGCCGCCGCCACCGAGGCCGACTGGGTCGAGGAATACCTGGGCCCCATCATCGCGGTGAAAGTCGTCGCCGGCCTCGACGAAGCCATCAGCCACATCAACAGCCACGGTTCGCAGCATACCGACGCCATCGTCACGGAAGACTACGCGCGCGCGCGCCGTTTTCTGCGCGAGGTCGATTCCGCCAGCGTCGTCGTCAACGCCTCGACCCGTTTCGCCGACGGCTTCGAATACGGCCTGGGTGCCGAGATCGGCATTTCCACCGACAAGATCCATGCGCGCGGCCCGGTGGGTCTCGAAGGTCTCACCAGCCAGAAATGGGTGGTGCTGGGCGACGGGCATGTGCGCGGGTAGGCCTGTGGGGCGCCTGTGGTGAAACGAGGCGCGCCGGCCTCTGCCGACGCTTTGCATCCCGTCGGCGTCTTCGGCGGCACGTTTGACCCCATCCATGTGGGCCATCTGCGCCTCGCCGAGGAAATGGCCGAGGCTATCGGCCTCGATTGCGTGCTGTTCGTGCCGGCCGGCCAGCCGCCGCACCGCGGCGCGCCGCGCACCGAGGCGCGTCACCGGCTGGAGATGACGCGCCGCGCCATCGCCGGCAATCCACGCTTCGCGGCCGACGATTGCGAAATCCACCGTGCCGAACCGAGTTACACCGTCGATACGCTGACTGCGCTGCGCGGCAGGCTCGGACAGGCTCGCCCCCTGTGGCTGCTGCTCGGCGGCGACGCATTCCTGGGCCTGCCGGGCTGGCATGAGTGGCAGCGTTTGTTCGCGCTGGCGCACATTGCGGTGGCGGAGCGGCCTGGCGCGGCGGTGCTGGAATCCGACGCGCTGCCCGAATCGCTGCGGGCGGAAATCACCGCCCGCCAGGTTGCGGACGGTTCAGCCGCCGGCCCTGCCGGCAGCGTGCTGCTCAGGCGCATGACGCCGCTGACGATTTCCGCCACCGCCATCCGCGAGGCGCTGGCGCGCGGCCGCAGCGTGCGTTACCTGCTGCCCGACGCCGTACTCGACTACATCAAGGAAAACCGACTCTACACATGAATATCGAAAACAAGACCCAACTCATCGTCGACGCGCTCGAAGACATCAAGGCGCGCGACATCGTCGTGATCGATACCCGCAAGCTCACCTCGCTGTTCGAGCGCATGGTGATCGCCAGCGGCGACTCGAACCGGCAGACCCGCGCGCTAGCCGCCAACGTGCACGACAAGGTCAAGGCTGCGGGCGAATACGTCGGCAATACCGAAGGCGAGGACAGCGGCGACTGGGTCCTGCTCGATCTGGGAGAGATCATCGTGCATGTGATGCTGCCGGCGGTTCGAGCGCATTACAATCTTGAAGAGCTGTGGGGGGCAGGCCAGGCCGCCCGCAGCCGCGCGGCAAACCAGTAAGCCGTGAAACTCACCCTCATCGCCGTAGGCCACAAGATGCCGGACTGGATCGCGGCGGGGGTGGACGATTACACGCGGCGCATGCCGCCGGACATGCCGATGAAACTTGTCGAGGTCAAGCCGGGGCATCGCGTTGCGGGCGAAGATGGCGAAAAAGCCCGGAAAATCGAGGCCGGGCGCATCCTCGCCGCGCTGCCGGCGGGGAGCCTGCCGGTCGCGCTGGACGAGCGCGGCGCGCAGTTGACGACGCGCGAACTGGCGGACTGGCTCGCCAGCTGCATGGCCGAAGGGGTGTCGCCCGCCTTCATCATTGGAGGCGCGGATGGCCTGGATGCCAGCGTGAAGACGCGCGCCGGCAGCCTGCTGGGACTGTCGAAGCTGACCTTGCCGCACGCGCTGGCGCGGCTGATGCTGGTGGAACAGCTGTATCGCGCAACATGCATTTTGAAGAACCATCCATACCATCGGGACTGAATCATGCTGGTAGACAAGCGCATCTATCTTGCTTCGCAATCGCCGCGCCGACGTGAGTTGCTGAAGCAGATTGGCGTTGCGTTCGACGTGTTGCCGCTGCGTGCCGTGCCGGGTCGCCTCGATGTGGTGGAAATTCCCGATGCGGGCGAATCGGCGGCGGCGTTTGCCCGGCGCATGGCTGTGGAAAAGGCCGCCTGCGGCTGGCGCGCGGTGGAGTCCCGGCGGCTGTTGCGGTTTCCGGTGCTGGGCGCCGACACCGTGGTTGAACTCGACGGCGCCATCCTCGGCAAACCGGCCGACCGGGCAGAGGCGGAAACCATGCTGACGCGTCTGTCCGGCACTGTGCACCGCGTGCACACCGCCGTCGCGGTGCAGCACGAGGCGCGGCTGGAACTTCGCCTGTCCTCGTCCACCGTGCGTTTTGCGGCGATCGACGCCGCCGCCGTCACGCGCTATCTGGAATCCGGCGAATACCTCGGCAAGGCAGGAGCCTACGGTATCCAGGGACGCGCCGCGGCCTTCGTCGAACACATCGACGGCAGCTATAGCGGCATCATGGGGCTGCCGTTATACGATACAGCCGAGCTGCTGAGGGCTTTTAGCCTCGTGGTCTGAGCATGTTTTCAAATCCAAGCAGGGGCTGCGGCCGCGCGTTTCGATTTGAGAATTCAACAGGCTTTGCCATGAGCGAAGAAATCCTCGTCAACGTCACGCCGCAGGAAACGCGCGTGGCCGTCATGCACCTGGGGGCAGTGCAGGAGCTCCATATCGAACGCGCGCAATGCCGCGGGCTGGTGTCGAACATCTACATGGGGCGGGTGGTGCGCGTACTGCCCGGCATGCAGTCGGCTTTCATTGACATAGGCCTGGAGCGTGCCGCGTTCCTGCATGTGGCCGATATCTGGGAAGACCGTCACGCGGGCGAAGCCGAGCGGCCCATCGAACAGATCCTGCATGAAGGACAGTCGCTGATGGTGCAGGTGATCAAGGACCCCATCGGCACCAAGGGCGCGCGGCTCTCCACGCAGATCAGTTTTGCGGGGCGCTATCTCGTCTATCTGCCGCAGGAAACCCACATCGGCATTTCGCAAAAAATCGAAGGCGAGGAAGAGCGCGAGCACCTGCGCCAGAAGCTCCACGATCTGATGCCGGCCGACGCAACCGGCGGATTCATCGTGCGCACCATGGCCGAGACAGCGGAAGATGCCGAGATAGAGGCCGATATCGCCTATCTGCAACGCCTGTGGAAACGGATCAAGGAACGCGGCGACGCCGTGGTGCCCTGTCTGCTCTACCAGGACCTCGATCTGTCGCTGCGCGTGCTGCGCGATTTCGTCAACCGCGACACGGCGCGCATCCAGATCGATTCGCGCGAGACCTACCAGCGCATGCTCGATTTTGCCCTCAACTACACCCAGGCGGTTGCCGACAAGCTCCAGCACTACGGCGCAGACCGTCCCCTGTTCGACGTGTATGGCATCGAAGGCGAAATCGAGAAGGCGCTCGGCCGCCGCGTCGATCTCAAGTCCGGCGGCTACCTCATCATCGACCAGACCGAGGCGCTGACCACGGTCGACGTCAACACCGGCGGCTTCGTCGGCGCGCGCAATTTCGACGACACCATCTTCAAGACCAATCTCGAAGCGGCGCAGGCCATCGCCCGCCAGCTGCGGCTGCGCAATCTGGGCGGCATCGTCATCATCGACTTCATCGACATGGACAATCAGGCGCATCAGGAAGCCGTGCTGGCCGAGCTGAAGAAGGCACTGGCGCGCGACCCGACCCGCACCACCGTGAGCGGATTCTCGGCGCTGGGGCTGGTCGAGATGACGCGCAAGCGGACGCGGGAATCGCTGGCCCATATCCTGTGCGAGCCTTGCCCCACCTGCCAGGGGCGCGGCGAGATCAAGACCGCGCAGACCGTGTGCTACGACGTGCTGCGCGAAATCCTGCGCGAGGCGCGCCAGTTCGATGCGCGCGAATTCCGCATCGTCGCCGCGCAAAGCGTGATCGACCTGTTTCTCGACGAAGAATCCGGCAGCCTCGCGCAGCTGATCGAGTTCATCGGCAAACCCGTGTCGATGCAGGTGGAGACGGCCTATCCGCAGGAGCAGTACGACATCATTCTGTTGTGAGTGGCCACCGGGACTGAACATGAAAACGCGCCCCCCGGGCTACTGGAAAACCGCCTGCGACGAACTGGCCGCCGCCGACCCAGTGATGGCCGCGCTCATCGCGCGTTACCCCGACTGCGCGCTCGGCACGCGGGGCGACCCGTTCCAGACTCTGGCCCGTGCCATCGTCGGACAGCAGATATCGGTCAGGGCCGCCGACAGCATCTGGGCGCGATTCGAACGCTGCGCCGGACACACGACACCGGACAGGGTTGCGGCGCTGGACGCCGAAGCGCTCGTCGCCTGTGGGCTTTCCCGCCGCAAGGTCGAATACCTGCAGGATCTGGCGGGCCATTTCATCGATGGCCGCATCGAACCGGCACGCTGGAACAAACGGGATGACGAAACCGTCATTGCCGAACTGACCGACGTGCGCGGCATTGGCCGCTGGACCGCGGAGATGTTCCTGATCTTCAACCTGCGTCGCCCCGACGTGTGGCCGGTCGATGACATCGGCCTGCAAAAGGCCGTGGCGCTGCACTACCTGGAGGGACGCCGCCCCAGACCGGCCGCGTTGCGCGCCCATGGCCTGCGTCACGCGCCCTGGCGCACCGTCGCCACCTGGTATCTCTGGCGCAGTCTGGACCCGGTGGTGGTGCAATACTGAATCCGTGGCGCAGGCGGAACCGGCTTGCAGGGGCATCCCAAGCCTGGCGGCAATCGGGCAAGCCGGCCCGGATAGCGGGCGGGGCGCACGCCGGACTTTTGAATTCCGCGTCGATATTCGTAAACTGGAAAACATCCCCCACAGGAGCGCGTCCATGCCCGGCAATCTCTCCGACCTGATCGACACCGTGCAGAAGAACTGCATGATCGCCGATGCCCGCCATGCGCGAGACATGACGATGTGCACTTTCCTGCTCGAGATGCGCGAGTACTTTCGCTGGGAAATGGAACTGCCCTATGGCGCGCGGCTGCCCAAGGACGAACTGGGCGACTGGCTGAATGCACGCGAGAGCGAGTGGGATGCGCTGGAAACCGCCGATTTTTCCCCGCTGCCGCTCAACCATGCCGGCATCGATCCCTTCGATGCCGACGACGTCAACCGCGCGCTGCTGCCGCAGGGGCTGGTCTACAGCAGTGGTCTG
>JAIWOL010000137.1 GCA_020216925.1 Thiobacillus sp.
GGCCGTTTTCGCAAACCGCATTTCGTGCTGGCCGAGCTGAAGCGGGCCGAGGTGCGGGAAGGCGTGCAGGTGCTGGTGGCGGGTTGCGAATACGCCCGCGACCTGATCGCGCCGCCGGCCGCCATGCGCGATGGGGCGATTTTTCTGCGCATGGACGCGGTGCGACGTTTTCTCTGGAACAAATACGAGGAATGGTCGTACAAGGAACGCGATTCGGCGCTGGGCCGCGCCTTCGCCCACTACGACTTCGAGCGCAGCGTGGCGCGCGGCCTCGATCGCATGAGCGAGGCCGAAGCCGAGACGATGATCCTGCACGAAGTGGGCGAGGCGCGCGCGGAAAAGCTGCTTGGGCCGGCATGGCCGGAGATGCTGGGGCGGCTCAATGCGAGACATGCGGAGCTGCTGGCGCGCGCGGTGCGCGACCATCTTGCAGATTGTCTGGTAACCCTGCCGACCCTGCTTGAACGCGAAGCCACGGGCTCACTGCATTTTTATCTGGCCAATCTGTCGGGCCAGCGGCGCGCGCTGTTTCCTGCCCTGCCGCTTGCCTACGAACGCTGGCTGGAGACGGGCGATGCCGCAGCGCTGCACGATCTGGCAAAACAGGGGGAAAGCCACTGGCTGCACGCGGCGCGCCACCTCATGGCGCTGGCGAGCGACCGGGACAACGCAGACGCGCGCCTGCACGCGCTGGCGACAGGGGATCTCGCGGAGTTGAAGCTGTAGGCAGCCAACGGACGCTTTCCGCGCGTCGCTGTGGCAGAAATCAACAGGGGGCAAGCGCGAAACCCGTCACACCGCGAGCGCTCCGTTCATCGGGCCGTCTCTAAGGCCTTGTCGCCGATCTGCTCGGCAATGTGGTCGAGCAGCTGCTGTTCCTGGTAGGGTTTGCCAAGGTAGACGTCGACGCCGATTTCCCGCGCGTGCTTGCGGTGCTTGTCCGCCGTGCGCGAGGTGATCATGATGATCGGCACGGTTTTCAGGCGCGGATCGGCGCGCATCACGCGCGCCAGTTCGAAACCGTCCATGCGCGGCATTTCCACGTCGAGCAACACCACGTCGGGCACCAGGTCGTGCATCTTTTCCAGCGCATCGACGCCATCTTTCGCGCTGTCCACTCGGAAACCTTCGCGCGTCAGCAGGCGCGTGGTGATCTTGCGCACGGTGAGTGAATCGTCGACGACGAGCACCAGCGGTGCCTGCAGGGCGTTGTTCACCTCCGGCGTTTCCGCCGGGGCGCTGCGTTCGACTGCGACGCGCGGCTGGCTCGCCCAGCGCAGCGCCAGCGGCACCGGGTTCAGGATCAGGATCACGCGGCCGTCGCCGCGCACGGTTGCGCCCGCCACGCCGGTGATGCGCGCCATCTGCGGGCCGATGTTCTTGACCACGATTTCGCGCGTGCCCTCGATGCTGTCGACCAGCACCGCAGCCAGGCTGGCGCCGCTGTGCAGCACCACCACCGGGTTGTAGCGCTGCACCTCGTGCACGGCTTCGAGATCGCCGAGCAGGTGCGGCAGGTAAGAGAAGGGATAGCGTGCACCACGCCAGTCGATTTCGCCGCGAGACATGACCCGGGCGAGTTCCTCGGGCTTGAGCTCGATGACCTGCTGTACCAGCGGGGCGGGCAGCGCGTAATCATGTCTGGCGGCCTGCACCATCACGGCCTGGGTCACGGCCAGCGTCAGCGGCAGATAAATGTCGAAACGGGTGCCGGCGCCGGGCGTGGAACTGATTTCGATGCGTCCGCCGAGCGCGGAGATTTCGCTCTTCACCACGTCCATGCCAACGCCGCGCCCGGAGACTTCTGTCACTGTTTCGGCTGTGGAGAAGCCGGCCGCGAAAATCATCTGCGCCAGCAGGGATTCGGTCGGTTCGACACCCGGCAACATGAGCCCGGCAGCTTCCGCCTTTTCGCGGATGCGGGCGTAGTTGAGGCCCGCGCCGTCGTCTTGTACCGTGAGCAGCATTTCGTTGCCGGTCTGCCGGGCGCTGAGCACGATTTCGCCGAATTCGGTCTTGCCGGCGGCGCGCCGGGCGTCGGCACTTTCGATGCCGTGCGCCAACGCATTGCGCAGCAGGTGTTCGAGCGGAGCGGTGACTTTTTCCAGCACCGAACGGTCGATTTCCAGTTCGCCGCCCTGGATGTCGAGCTGCGCGCGCTTGCCCACATCGCGCGAGGTTTGCCGTACCGTGCGGTACAGGCGCTCGGCCACCGAATACAGCGGCACCATGCGCACTCGCAGCAGATCCTGTTGCAGTTCGCGGTTGAGCCGTGCCTGCTGGATCAGCGCCGCGTCGGCTTCGCCCAGACGCGCAAGCAGGATGTGTTGCACGGTGGAAATGTCATTGACGCTCTCGGCAAGAAAGCGCGTGACTTCCTGAAAACGCGTGAAGCGGTCGAACTCCAGCGGGTCGAACTCCTCGGCCCCGCCCTGGGTCTGGAAGGTTGCCTGCATTTGCGATTCAGCCTGGATTTCCACTTCGCGGATGTGTCCGCGCAAGCGTGCCAGCGCGTCGGAGAGTTCGGCAACGTGGCGTTTGAAGGCGAATACTTCACTTTCGATCCGCGAGCGCGCGATCGCCACCTCGCCGGCCTGGTTGACCATGCGATCCACCCAGTCTGCGCGGACCCGCAGGGTAAGCGCATTGGCATCGCGCGAAGCCGCTTGCGCAGGCCCGGCGAGCGGGTCGGCCGGGATGACCGCCGCCACCGGACTGGGCGCCGCCACCAGCGGATCGGGAATGCTGTCTGCGTGGGGATCGGCAGGCGCCTCGGGGTCAGCCGCTTCGCCGCGGCGCAAGCGATCCACGGCATCGGCCAGCCGGTCAAACTGGGTTTCGAGCGTGTCGAACACCTCGTCGCTGGCGGCGATCTGGCCTTCGACAACGGCGATGACGCGCGACTCCATGACGTGCGTGAGCTCGCCCAGGCGCATGGCACCAACCATGCGCGCACTGCCCTTGATGGTGTGCAGATTGCGGCGCAATGCATCGCGCGGGCCGGCGGTATCGGGCGCGGCTTTCCACGCGCGCAGCTGCGCGCTGGTGTCGGGCACCAGGGTTTCGGCTTCTTCGAGGAAGATCGGCAGCAGCTGCGCATCGATTTCGTCGGCCACTTCGCGGCGTTCAAAAACCGGCGCTGGCGCCGCCGGCTTGATGCCGGGCATGAGCGCGCCCAGGTCGGTCAGACTCACAGCCTCGGGCAAGGACGGCGCATTCGTCTGGCCGGAAACCTCGGCCGCGGCGGCAACCTCGTCAGAAGAGTGCGCAGACGGTTCGGCCGGGGTGGCATGCGTCTCTTCCAGCTCGGCCAGCGTGGCGACCAGATCGCTTGCCGCCTCCGGCAGCGTGCGGCGATCGAGCGCGGCGAGCATGTCGCCGAAGCGCGCAGCCACATCCCGCACCAGAGGCAGATGCGCAGCGGGCAGGGGGGCATGGGCGTAGGGGGTCAGATATTGCTCGAAGGCGTGGGCGAGATCGGCCAGTGCGACGATGCCCGCGGTGCCGGCAATGCCGCCGAGGGTGTGCACGGCGCGGCGGGCGTGTTCGGTGACCGGGCTACCCTGTACCTCGGTCTGGCGTTCGACTTCCTCGTCGAGCACTTCCAGACGCTGCTTCGCTTCGGCCATGAAGATGTCGTACAGCCCCGGCGACAGGCAGATCGGGCCAATGCAGATTTCGTCGGGCACATACGGCGTCATCGGGGTGTCGTCGAGCGCGGCGGCGGCTTCGTCGATACCGACAGTTGCGACAGGCGTCCGCGCGTATTCCACCACGGCGCCGTAGGCCGGGGCGGGTTCCCGATCATCCTGCGCGATGCGGGCCAGGGGGGCGGCCAGTTCAATGCGCGCCCCGAATGGCTGTGCTGGCGCGGGCGCCTCGGCGACGGCTTCGAGCACGATGTCGACTGCGGGGCCGGCGCAGGCCTCGGCGGGCGCGGCAGGTTCCGGGTCGGCTGCGGCACCACTGCCGGCAGGCTCGCCCATGGCCGGGGCGGCGCACGGGGCATCCGCCAGATCCAGCGGTTCGCCGTGCGCCACGCGGGCCACGGCGGCGAGCAGGGCGGGCACCGGCAGGCTGACGGTTTCGCCTGTTTGCAGGGCATTCACCCAGTCCTGGAACACGCCGCGCGAACGCGCGATCAGCGCGAGCAGGTCGGCGCTGGCCGGTTTTTGCTCGGCCAGCCAGCCGTTCAGCAGCTGTTCGTGCTGCCAGGCCGCTTCGCCCAAGTCTTCGAGGCCGACCATGCGGCCACTGCCCTTGAGAGTATGGAACCCGCGGCGGATCACGGTCAGGGCTTCGCGGTCTTCCGGGTTGGCGCGGCAGTTCTCGGCGGTCGCAGCCAGGCTGGCGAGGACTTCATTGGCCTCTTCGAGGAAGATTGCCAGGAGTTCGGGTTCGACGGCTTCGGGCAGGGTTGCCAGCTGATCTTCCGCGGCTGCCGCATCCGCTTCAGGCCCAGCGTGCGCCGGCGCCGCATCCAGGTGGACTGCGGGCGCAGGACTGGAAGCCGCGGCGGCTTCCTGTGCGGCCGGCGTCTGCGCAATGGCTGCCAGTTCGACCGCCACCTGCTCGGCTGCCGTCTCCACGATGGCGGCAGGCGGAGAAGGCTCGAATGCGTCGGGCCTGACTGGCCGATCCGGCAGGGGCATGCCGGTGAGCGCGGCGATGCCGGAGTCGAGCGCAGCGGGCGCGTCGGATGCGTCGCTTGCGCTGTCGAGCGCGTCGCGCGCCTGTTGTTTGAGCGCGGCGTCGTCGATGAGCTCGGCGTCGCGCGCAAGTTCGGTCAGCGCATCAAGGAATTTTTTTTTTGCGTCAGCGTCGCCTGTGGCGTCGCGCCATGCCAAATAGCTGGATTGAACCGCCGACCTGCGCGCCGGCAAGCCCGATTCCACGGTGTCGCCGAACGGGGCTTCCTCCGCGGAGCCGGCTTCGATCACGCCAAAATCGATCAGAACCGGGCGCAGGATGCGGTCGGCGTCGGCGCGGCCGGCACAATACGCCTCGATGTACAGCCCCAGGCTGGAAAACGCATCGGCCAGCCGCTGCTGGGTGGCGTTGTCCGGAAAACCTCCCTGCTCGAAGCTGACGGCCAGTTCGGTGGCCTTGCCAAGCAGATGCGCTGCGTCAGCCTGCTCCAGCATGGTGAGCGCGCCTTGCGCCTGCTGCGCAAGAGCGGGAAGTTCGGCCAGGCCTTCGCGGGAAAAGCTGTCACGAAAAAAAGCGTCGAGCGCTTCCTCCATCTGCCGCAGGTTCTGTCCGACTTCCTGGGCTATGTGCACAAGCATGTCGCGCTCGGCCTCGCGCACGCTGGCGGACTCGACTTGCGCAGCCGGGAGGTCGCGCCCTTCGATGAGCGCCAGCAGGCGCGCACGCAGGTTGGCGGCACGCTGGGCAAAGTCGTCGTGCAGCACGTCTTCGCGTTCCACGGCGTTCTGGATGAAAAGCAGGGTGGCAGCCACTTCGATGTTGGCCTGCTCGCACGCAGCGTCCGCGCGCTGGCCGCCGATGTCGGCAGCCTTGCCCAGGACGTCGAGCAGGGCGGACAGACCGCTTCCGGCAAACATCGAGACCTGAGGTTGCATGTGCGCAAGCTGGCGCTTGAACTGGTCGAGCTGGCCCGCCTGTCCCTCGACTGTGCCATGCCAGCTGTCGCGTGCGGCTTTGAGGCTGTTCTGCAGGGTGTCGAGCACCGGGCGCATGCGCGCCAGGGTCTCGGGGTCGAGCAGGCCGCGCCCCGGCAGATAGCGGTCGAGTCCGAGAACGTCGCGCACTTCGGCTGCGCGGCCGGCGAGCGTTTTGCTTTTGGCAACAAAGAACAGGGCGTCGCGCAGCAGGCGTTCCGCAACTTGGGGCGAGCCTTCCATCAGACGGCGCATCTGCAGGTCGATGCGGGCAAGCAGTTGCTTCACGTTGAAATCCGCTTCCACGCCGTGGGCGATCAGGCTGTCGACGAAACCCACCGAGGCCCACCAGAATGTCTGTGCCGCCTGCGTCGGGGCGATGCGCTCCACGGCAAGCAGCGCTTCGCGCATCCTGGCCAGCCCCTGCTCGGCTCCGGCATTGCGGAGAAAGGCCAGCAGGCCACGCTGGAAAATCGCGCGGGCGGTTTTCACTTCGGCCGCCAGCGCTTCCTGGCTCAACTCGCCCGCGGCCGCCTTGCGCCCAGTGCGTACACGCAGGTCGGGAAAGAACAGTTCGCCTTCGAAGACGCGTTCCGCGCCCTGTAGTTCACGCAGCCGCTTGTAGAGAGGGAAAAGCGCAAGCTCGCCGCTGCCGCGGCCATCCGCCAGTTCCTTGATCCAGCGTTGCAAGCCCTCGATGGCGTTGCGCAGCGCGCGCAGCAGGGCATTGTCGGGGGCAAGACGGTTTTCGCTGATGTCCGCGAGGCAGCTTTCCAGCGTGCCGGCGAGTGTGGCCGCGCCTTCGAGCCCGACCATGCGCAGGGCGCCAGCCACCTGATGCGCGTCATCGCGCGCGAGCCGCAGGGCATTGGTCAGGTCGGCGTCGACGCAATAAGCCTGGATGCGGCCCAGTGCGGCTTGGAGGGCGGCGTCGATGTCGCCGCGCACCCAGTTGAGGGGGCCGGTGTCGTAGTCGAGTAAGGCGCTCATGGTGTCGAATTCCTGATGGGTTGCGGGAGGCCGGTGGCAAGGATCAGGCGAGCTTGAAGCCGGCGACCGAGCGCTTCAGGTCTTCGGCCAGCTGCTTCATGCCGACAATCGATTCGGCGGTCTGCTGCGTGCCGCTGGAGGTCTGCGCGGAAATGGCCTTGATGTCCTGCATGGTTTCCGCCACCAGTGCGGTCGACTCGGCCTGGTTCTGCGTGGCCGAGGAAATGTCGGCGATGAGGCTGGCGAGCTGTCTCGACACGTCGCCGATCTCGGCCAGCGTCTGCCCCGCCGCGTCGGAGAGCTTGGCGCCTTCGACCACGCCCTGGGTCGATACTTCCATGGCGGCCACCGTGTCCTGGGTGTCGGACTGGATCGTTTTCACGATCGCGGCGATTTGCTTGGTCGCGTCGGCGGAGCGTTCTGCCAGACGCTGCACTTCTTCGGCCACCACCGAGAAGCCGCGGCCGGCTTCGCCCGCCGACGCGGCCTGAATGGCGGCGTTCAACGCCAGCACGTTGGTCTGTTCGGTAATGTCGGAAATCAGTTCGACGATTTCGCCGATCTCCTGCGAGGATTCGCCGAGGCGTTTGATCCGCTTGGAGGTTTCCTGGATCTGCTCGCGCAGGGTGTTCATGCTGGCGATGGCGTTGGACACCGCCAGCTGGCCTTTTTCGGCAGCAGCCAGCGACTGTTCCGCCACGCGGGCCGACTCGGCGGCGTTGCCGGACACCTGCTGCACGGACTGCGCCAGCCGCACGACCGCGACCGACGTGGTTTCGATTTCGTCCACCTGCCGTTTGGTGGCCTGTTGCAACGATTCGGACATCTGGCTGGCTTCGCTGGCGGCCTGGTCCATCTTCTGGGTGGCGTTGTTGATGCCGCGCACCAGGCTGCGCAGCTCCTCGACCGTGTAGTTGATCGAGTCGGCGACCGCGCCGGTGATGTCTTCGGTGACGCTGGCGTTGATGGTGAGGTTGCCTTCGGCGAGTTCGCCGAGTTCGTCCATCAGCCGCAGAATGGCTTCCTGGTTGCGCGCGTTCTCTTCTTCGCTCTTGCGCGCGCGCGACTTGGTTTCGTTGATGTTCACCAGGCCCAGCAGCACCAGGGAGACCAACGCCAGCAGGCCGAACAGCCCCGCCAGCAAATAACCCAGCCCGCCCACCGACTGGTAGTCGCCGGAGAGCTGGCTGGTGTCGGCCAGCAGCGTGTCGCTCGCGGCAAACAGGCTGTTTGCCGCGAGCTTCGCTTGCAGCAGGGCCTGGGTACTGGCCAGCACCGAGCCTACAACTTCGACCATGTCGCTCATGTTGGTGCCCAGTTCTTCCAGGGTGAGCATGCTGCTCTCGCTGCGGCCGGCAGCGCCTTCCATGAGCGATTGCACGGTGTCGCGAAACAGGGTGGTGTCCTTTTCCAGCTGCAGCACCACTTCGGGGTCGATCAGGTCGGACGAAAGCAGCAGGTTGGCATTTTTGGGCAGGCGCTGCGACAGCATCACCAGGCGGTTGGCACGCGACACTTCGCGCACGCCTGCGCCGGAGTCGGCGAGCTGGGAGGCGAGTTGTTCGGCCACGTCCTGCAAGTCGATACTGAGCGCGTTGATCTTCTTCACGCTTTCGTTGAGTGTGATCAGATTCTTTTGCTGCGACAGGATCAGCGCGATCTGCGGGTTGGCTTTTTCCCATTGGCTGCGAATCTTGGCGAGTGTGTCTGCCGCCGCGCCACTGCTCGATGGCACCTCGTCGTCGCCCTCGATCAGGCCGGTGAGTGCGGTTTCGAACGCTGCCTTGCCTTCTGCGAGTTTCCTGAAGGCGTCCTTGTTGCCGAGCACGGATTGCTGGGCGGTCAGCGGCAGGCGCTGCGACAGCACCTTGAGGTCGCCCGCGCGGCTTTCGTAGGCCGCGCGGTTGCCGAGATGGACTGAACCGTAAACCGTAAAACCCGCTGCCAGCAGCAGAGATACCAGCAGCGCGCCGCCGGTGTATAGATACTGTTTTTCGATGGACAGATGACCGATCAGGGGCACCTTTCCCGGCTCCTGGTCGGCCAGCTTGCGCATGGTCTGCATGATCAGGGTGGTGTGTGCCTCTCCCCGCCCGTTGCCGCGCACCTTGTCGCTCATCCGGCCTGCCAGGCCTTTGAGGCCGTTCATCGTGATTGCCATGTTCATCTCTCCACTGTCTCCGTCGGGTTCACGCCGCGCGTGTTATCTGTACTGTTCTCGGGGAAAATCAGGCGCCACTGCGGGCTTCCACCATCAGAAAAGCCGGCGTTCCCAGTAATCGGGCAAAATCCAGGTCGTGCCATTCGGCACCGTTTTCGTCGGCATAACGCCGGATGACCCAAGGGTGGCCCGGTGCGTCGTCGCGCGCGGTGTAGCGCGAAATGTTGCGCAGGCCGAGGGTGCCGCGTATCAGCAGCGCCGCATTCACGCCAAAGTCGCGATGCGGAAGCAGCAGGCGGCATTCGCCGTGGTCTGGGGTTGCGCCCAGACCCATGAAATCGGAAAAGTCGCTGACGGCGTAGAGGTTGCCGCGTATGTTGGCCAGCCCGCGAAACCAGCGACACGCGCCAGGCACCTTGAGCACGGGCGGCACCGGCAGAACTTCTTCGGTATCGGCAAGGCTCACCAGCCAGTTGGCGTCGCCCACCCGAAAGCCCAGCCGCGACCCCGAGGTGTCGCGGTTCGCGGCTGCCTGCAGCTGCTGCGAGAGACGGGTCTGGAACTCCCGCAGATTGAATTTCTTCGACATGGCGCCCCGCTCAGCCCAGCGCCTTGATCTGGCCAAGCAGGTCGTCGGGCTTCACCGGCTTGACGAGATAGGCCTTCGCCCCTTGGCGCATGCCCCAGACCCTGTCCGTTTCCTGGCCCTTGGTGGTGCACATGATCACGGGGATGTGTTTGGTCGCTTCTTCGCGGGCGATCATGCGCGTGGCCTGATAGCCGTTCATGCCGGGCATGACGACATCCATCACGATGAGATCGGGCAGGGTCTGCTTGGCCTGCGCGACGGCCTCTTCTCCGCTTTCGGCCATGCTCACGAGATAGCCGTTCTTGACCAGCAGTTCGGAGAGGAAAAAACGCTCGGTCGGGGAATCGTCCACAACCAGAATCCGGCTGATTGCCATGTCCTTGTCTCCCTGGGAAATGTCAGGCACCGGCGTGCGCGTGCTCGCGCACCGCCGATAGCAGTGTGTCCTTGGTAAACGGCTTGGTGAGATATTCGTCCGAGCCCACCATGCGGCCGCGCGCACGGTCGAACAGGCCGTCCTTGGACGACAGCATGATCACCGGCGTGGCGCGGTATTTGGCATTGCGCTTGATCAGCGAGCAGGTCTGGTAGCCGTCGAGGCGCGGCATCATGATGTCGACGAACACCACGTCGGGT
>JAIWOL010000138.1 GCA_020216925.1 Thiobacillus sp.
TCGTGATCGGTGATCTTGGACAGTGCATCGAAGCCGTCCTGCGCCAGGATGACTTCGCATCCGGCCTGATTGAGAAAAATTTCGGCACTGCGGCGGATGGTGTTGCTGTCGTCGATGACCATCACCTTCACGCCTTTCAAGGCTTCGTTATCCACTCGTGTCTCCAGGGGGTCGTTCATGGACGGCGCATACCGCCCCTGCGTGCTTAAATTACGGCAGGGAGGCGCGCTTCTTTAGCCGGACGGCAGGCGTAAAAAAACACTGCCGGAGCAGTGCTTGCATGGCCGTGCCGCTTATTGCCAGGCGGACTCGACTTCTTTTTTCTCGACTCCCGCAACCGTGCCCAGAGTTTCGATCACCTGGTTGGGCAGGGCCGAGATACGCATGAACTGCCCCATGCCCACGTCGGGGAAGGCCAGCGCGACGCGGAAACGCGCATGTGGCGCGCGCACATCCTTGTCGACGATGTAGATCTCGTAGGGCAGCCCGGCGATGTTGTTGCTCATTTCGATTTTTTTGAGCCATTCGCCGTCACCCTGGAGAACCTCGTGCATCGCCACGCCGAATACGGCCAGCTTGCGCTCAGGCATCACCACTTCGTAGATCTTGCTGGTCTTGCCGGCACCTTTGGCCAGGTTGTCGCGCACGGTCTTCAGGGCATCGTTGAAGCTGTCGAATTCCCTCAGCAGGCTTTTCGCGGCATCGAGGCGTTCCATGCCGACCATGTAACGGTAATTGGCCAGGCTGGCGCTGGTTTCGTCGCCGCCCATGCCCTTGCCGCTACCGAGCGCGCTCTCCAGCCTGGATTGCAGGGCCCTGACCGCCGCTTCGCGCTTGTCGAAGCCGCGGCGGAAATAGGCGCGATACCAGTAATCGGGGTTGCTATAGCTTACGCTGCCATCGGCCTTGACACCCACGCGGATGGCTGCGCCGAGTATGGCGTGGCCCCCCGCTGCGCCCACTTCATCGAGCATGGCGTCGTCGGTAGCAACCACGACTCCCATACCGCTGAGCCCTTTGGGGAAATACCTGCCGACGACCTTGAAACCGCCGCTCTTGAGCTTGCCTTCTACAGCGGACGCGACCGACTGGACGCTGCCACCGGCAACCGACTCGCCCTGAATGTAGGGTGCAATGGCCCAGGCGCCTGCAGCCCAGATGAAAAATGCGCAACCGGTAATCCAGCGTAACAGCATGATGCGTCTCCTCAGTATTGTCTTTGTCGCCGCCTTCAAGGCGCTCTACCCACGATTATCGCCGGTATCGGGGCAATCTTGAGACGTTGCCACTGCATGCTGTAGCGCAGGATCAGATCACGACCATCTCGAAATCGTCCTTGCGCGCGCCGCAGTCCGGGCAGGTCCAGTTCACCGGCACGTCTTCCCAGCGGGTGCCGGGGGCGATGCCGTCATCCGGCGCGCCGGTTTCCTCGTGATAAATCCAGCCACAAATCAGGCACATCCAGCTTCGGTATTCGGTTGTTTCGGTCATGAGCGAGGGTGGGATCGGCTAAAATCGCTGCTCATTCTAAAGCAGTGACCCCATGCCGCCTATTTTCACCCCCAGGCCCACGCCGCCCATGGTGCTGAGCTTTGCCGCGTCCGACCCCACGGGCGGAGCCGGCATCCAGGCCGATCTGTTGACGCTGGCCAGCATGGGCTGCCATCCGCTCACGGTGGTGACCGCGCTGACGGTACAGGACACCGCCGGCGTGGACAGCATACTCGCCATCGACGCCGACTGGGTGCTCGACCAGGCGCGCATGCTGCTGGAAGACGTGCCGGTCGCGGCGTTCAAGCTGGGCATGCTCGGCAGCCCGGAAGCCATTGCGGCCATTGCCGAAATCCTGTCCGACTATCCCGACATCCCGGTGGTGCTCGATCCGGTTCTGGCGTCGGGGCGCGGCGACGAGTTTGCCAGCGAGGACATGATCGCGGCGATGCGCGACATGCTGATTCCGCAGACCACGATCCTCACGCCCAACAGCCACGAAGCGCGCCGGCTGGCGCTGTTCGAATCGGACGAGGACGATCTCGATCTGGCTGCCTGCGCGGCGCGGCTCACCGAGCTGGGTTGTGAATACGTACTCATCACCGGCACCCATGAAAACACGCCGCGCGTGCTCAACAGCCTGTATGACGCCAAAGGCCACGTCCAGACCGACGCCTGGGATCGCCTGCCCGGCAGTTACCATGGCTCGGGCTGCACGCTGGCGTCTGCCATTGCCGCGACCCTGGCGTACGGACAGGACGTGCCGACAGCCGTCCGGGAAGCGCAGAATTTCACCTACGAAACGCTCAAGGCCGCGTTTCGCCCCGGCATGGGGCAATACATACCCGAACGCTTTTTCTGGGCGCAGGATGGACAGGCCGAAGGTAACGCATGAAACCGCGTCCGTTTCCCGGCGGCGTCTACGCCATTACCCCTGAAACCGCCGATAGCCGGCGTCTGCTGGCGCAGGTAGAAGCCGCGCTGGCCGGCGGCGTGGCAGCCGTGCAGTACCGCGACAAATCCGCCGACGTGGCCCGTCGGCACGAGCAGGCCTGCGAACTGGCGAGTTTGTGCCGCCGCTTTGGCGTGCCGCTCATCGTGAACGACGACCTGCGACTGGCCGATCTGGCCGATGCCGACGGCGTGCATCTGGGGCGCGATGACGGCAGCCTGCGCGAGGCGCGCATCATCCTCGGGCCGAAGAAATTCGTCGGCGCCACCTGTTACCAGAGCCTCGATCTGGCCATGGCGGCGCAGGCGGCGGGGGCCGACTACGTGGCGTTTGGCAGCTTCTTTCCCTCGCCAACCAAGCCCAACGCGCCGCGTGCCTCGCCGGACTTGCTGCGCGCGGCCCGCGCCGCCATCCAGGTGCCCATCGTCGCCATTGGCGGCATCACCCTCGACAACGGCGTCGCGCTCATCGAGGCCGGGGCAGACAGCCTCGCCGTGCTGTCCGCCTTGTTTGGCGCAGCCAGTGTGCAGGCGCATGCGCGCGCCCTCAACCAACTCTTTGCAACGGAATCCGAAGAATGAAAACAGCCATGAGCCGCAACGAAACCCTGTTCGAACAATCGCAAGCCGTCATCCCGGGCGGGGTGAACTCGCCTGTCCGCGCGTTCAGAAGCGTCGGCGGCACGCCAGTGTTCTTCGCCCGCGCCAACGGCGCGTACGTGTGGGACGCCGATGGCCGCCGTTACACCGATTACGTCGGCTCGTGGGGGCCGGCCATTTTGGGCCACGCCCATCCGGGCACGGTCAAGGCCGTGCAGGAGGCCGCCGCAAACGGTCTCTCGTTCGGTGCACCGTCCGAACCCGAACTCGGCATCGCGCGCAAAATCCGCGAGCTGGTGCCCTCCATCGAAAAAGTGCGGCTGGTGTCCAGCGGCACCGAAGCCACCATGAGCGCGATTCGTCTTGCGCGCGGCTTCACGGGCCGCAGCAGGTTCATCAAGTTCGAAGGCTGCTATCACGGCCACGCCGACTTCCTCTTGGTGAAAGCCGGCTCCGGCGCGCTCACCTTCGGCAACCCGACTTCCGCCGGCGTGCCCGCTGCGGTGGCTGCCGAGACCCTGGTTCTCGATTACAACGACGTAGCCGGGCTGGAACGCACCTTTGCCGAAATCGGCAATGAAATCGCCTGCGTCATCGTCGAGCCCTTCGCCGGCAACATGAACCTGGTCAAGCCCACCGCCGCCTTTATGACCGCCCTGCGCCGCCTCACCGCGCAGCACGGCGCTTTGCTCATTTTCGACGAGGTGATGACGGGTTTCCGTGTTGCGCTCGGCGGCGCGCAGTCTGTCTTGGGTATCAAGCCCGACCTCACCACGCTTGGCAAGGTTATCGGCGGCGGCATGCCCGTCGGCGCGTTCGGCGGCCGTGCCGACGTAATGGATGCCCTCGCGCCCGACGGCCCCGTCTATCAGGCCGGCACGCTTTCCGGCAACCCGGTCTCCGTTGCCGCCGGCCTGGCCACCCTCGACGCCGTCTCGCAACCCGGCTTCTACGCCGCGCTCGGCGCAAAGACCCTCGCGCTGTGCGAAGGGCTCAACCTGGCCGCGAAGGACGCCGGCGTCACCTTCTGCGCCGATTGCCAGGGCGGCATGTTCGGCCTGTATTTCGCCGATAACCCACCCGAAACCTTCGCCGACGTGATGGCGAGCGACCGCGAGTCATTCAACCGCTTCTTCCACGCCATGCTCGACAAGGGTTTCTATCTGGCGCCGTCGGCCTTCGAAGCCGGCTTCGTCTCCGCCGCGCACAGCGACGCCGATATTGCCGCCACCGTGAGCGCGGCGCGCGAAGCGTTCAAGGCCCTGTAATCCTTTCTGTTCTGCGATGAACGACGAACTGTCCCCCGAAGACGAACTGCGGCTCAACGTGCTCTTCAACACCGAGCTGAAGGCCGTGCGCATCGACGAATCGAGCATGACGCTGTGGGCGCTCACGCCCAAGGGCGAAGCCAGCGTGCCGCTGAAGCCGAACGAGCGCGCCGATCGTTATCTCAAGCGTGTGCGTGAATTGCTGTCCGGCCATGCGCTGGGCTCGCCGGGCGGCTATCCCGTGCACCTCACGCGCTGGACACGGCAGTCGCAGGCAGGGCTCTCCACCCAGCATCTCGCGCAACTGCTGTTGATTGCGGAAGAAGAGGCGGTCGTCGCCGTGGTGCACTCGCCCGCGCTTACCGACGAACTTGCGCGCTATGCGTGGTGGTGCATGCCGACGATCGAGAACGCCCGCCTGATGCTGATGCGCGACGTGGTGTGCAAGGGCAGCATGGGCCGCACGCTGGCGGAATTTCTCGTCGATCATCTCGCCTTCCTGCACGAAGACGACGTTGCCATTCTCGATACCGTGGCGGTGATGCTGTATTCCGGCGTGCTCACCGACGATGAATGCACGGCGATCTGGAAGCGTGGCATGGCGCGCAACTCGTACTACGTGCCCTTTCTTGAACTGCGTCCGGATGCGCTGCCTGTGCTGCGCGCCGCGCGCACCGATCATGCCCGCGTGCCGGCACTGGCTGGCAACCCCTACAGCCAGATGCTCGCCAAGGCCTTGTCGGACCAGGGACAGACCTTCGTTTACACCACCGCGCTGATTCTCGACAGGCCCGAAGTGCAGGAAGTCGTGAACCACACCCTGAATGCGCTGGCGAACTGGTGCGCACCGTTGCGGCAGCACGACGCATCCGCGCGCGAATCCGCGCGTGCCGCGCTGCTCGCCGCCGCGCCGCAATTCGAGCCGGACTGCGCGGCACTGGACGCGTTGTCTGCCGTGGACGCCGATAGCGTGCGCCCGATCTTTCTCAAGACCACCGCCATCGGCTCGCTCATGCGGCGCAAGATCCAGCCAGTCGTCACGCCGCTGATGGAAGCGATCAGCGTGCTGCGCCGCACTGTCTGAGCGCGGGCTGATCCCGTCAAAAAACGGCCCCGCTGGCGCAAGCCGGCGGGGCCGTTTCTTGATGTTTACTGGCCGATCGCCGAATCGATGCTGACGAGGAATTTTTCCGGCTTCTCGAACCCGATCACCTTGAAATCGGACTGCGTGCCATCTGCCGCCCAGAAGATGAGGCCGGGCGGGCCGAACAGGCCAAAGCGCTTGAGCAGGGCCTTGTCGGCCTCGCTGTTGGCGGTGACGTCGGCCTTGAGCAGCACGGTGTCGGCCAGCCGGGCGCGAACCCGGGCGTCGCTGAAGGTGAAGCGCTCCATTTCCTTGCACGACACGCACCAATCGGCATAGAAATCGAGCATCACGGTCTTGCCCCCGGCTTTGGCCGCAGCCAGCCGCACGTCGAGTTCGGCCACGTCCTTCACTTTTTCGAAGGGCAGGCCTTTCTGTTCTGCCGCGACGGCGCCAGCGCCGGCGCCGCCCTTGAACACATCCAGCGGTTGCAGGATGTCGCGGCTGCCGGCGAGCATGCCGACGATGAGCGCGAGACCGCCGATCATCAGCACCACGCCGAGGCCTTTCCACAGGCGTTTCCAGCCCGAGGCGCTTTCCGGCAACGGATCGAGCGCATGCAGGTAGGTGGCCGAAACGATGAGCAGCAGCGCCCACAAAAGCATGTTCACCCAGGCCGGGATGATGGGCGAGATGAGGTAGATGGCGATGGCCAGCATGAGCACGCCGAAGAAATACTTCACCGCGTTCATCCAGCCGCCCGCGCGCGGCAGCAGGGCGCCGGCCGACAGGCCCACCAGCAGCAGCGGAACTCCCATGCCCAGCGCCAGCACGAACAGCGCCACGCCGCCGAGCGCGGTGTTGCCCGTCTGCGCGATGAAGGCGAGCGCGGCAGCCAGCGGCGGCGCGACGCAGGGGCCGACGATCACCGCCGACAGCGCGCCCATGACGAACACGCCAGCGAAATTGCCGCCTTTCATCCGGTTCGAGGCATCGTTGAATTTGCTCTGGATGGCGCTGGGTAGCTGGATTTCGAAGAAGCCAAACATCGACAGCGCGAGCAGCACGAACACGCCCGCACCGATGCCCAGCGCCCAGGGGTTCTGCAAAGCGTTCGACAGCAGCGTGCCCGACAGCGCGGCAGCCACGCCCGCGAGCGCGTAGGTGATCGCCATGCCGAGCACATAGGCGAGCGAAAGCATGAAGCCGCGCGACTTGGTGAGCGGCGTGTCGTGGCTTTGCCCGGCGATGATGCCCGAGAGGATGGGAATCATCGGAAACACGCAGGGCGTGAGTGCGAGCAGGAGACCAAAGCCGAAGAAGGTGGCGACCACCGCCCAGAAGCTGCCATCCTTGAGCACGCGTTCGATGCGCGAGGTGTCGGATTCGTTACCCGCGGCGGGTGCCGCAGCCGCGCTGCCAGGCGACGCTGCGCCGGATGCGCTCAGGGTGAAATCGCGGCTGTTCGGCGGGTAACAGATGCCCACGGCATCGTTGCAGCCCTGCCAGCCCGCTTCGAGCACCAGTTTTTCGTCGGCGGCGAGCGCGCGCGACAATTGCAGGGTGGCGGCAAAATTCTGGTGGTAGACCTCGGTCTTGCCGAAGGTGGGGTCGTCCTTCATGTCGCCTGCCGGTGTGTCGGCACGGGCAACGCCGAGGCCGGCAGGCGATTTCACTTTCCACGCCAGCTTGTCGCGATAAAGATAGGTGTCGGGTGTGAGCGTGTAGTCGACGCGCACGGTTTGCGCGTCGGGCATGGTTGCGGCGACGATGAAGGCTTCATCCGGCGGCAGCACCTTCGGCATGGACGTGCCGCCCAGGCTGCGCAGGCTGTCGAGGGCGGAACCGCCGGCCGGGGTGGCGGCAGGCGTGGCGCGGGGAGGCGGGTCTGCGCTAGCGGCCGGTGCAACCGCGGCCGGGAGCCGGATCGGCAGCGAAACGGTCTGCGGCATGTAGCATAGTCCGCCGTCCCAGCAGCCTTGGGAAGTGGCCTTGAGTGTAACCGAGAGGGCGCCGGGCGTGCGCTGGAAAGGCAGGACGATGCGCACGTCCTTGCGGTAGGTTTCCACCTTGCCGAAGGTGTCGTCGTCCTTCATTTTGCCCGGCGGCAGCGCGACCTTGCCGAGGGTGCCGCCGGCCAGCTCGAACTTGAACTTGTCGCGATACATGTAATAGCCGTCGGCAATCTTCCAGCGCGCTTCCAGCGTGTTGGCGTCGATTGCCCGGGCGCTCAGGCTGAATGCCGCCTCCGGGTCGAGCGGCTCTGCCTGGGCGAGCGCCGCTTGAGAAACAGCCAGGCCGCCCCAAAGTAAAGGCAAGGCGGCCAGCCAGCGGAACCAATGTTTGGTCATGTCGTTCAGTCTCCTCGTGATGCGGTTTCCCGGACCAGCCAGTCGAGATAGGCCGGCAGTCCCCGGGTTATCGGTATGGCAAGCAGTTCCGGCACCGCGTAGGGGTGGTGCTCCCGGATCAGCTTTTCCACGGCGGCATAGTGTGTTTGCGTGGTCTTGATCATGAGCGGCAATTCCTCCGCCGACTCCACCGCGCCCTGCCACCGGTAGATGGAGCGGCACGGCGCCATAACGTTCACACACGCCGCCACGCGCGCCTCGACCAGGGCATGCGCGAGTTTCCCGGCAACTGCCCGATCGGGTACATTGGTCAAGACTAACAAAGGTTCCATCACATGCGCTTTGGTTGGATTGTGCTACTGCTGCTGTCGTTTCCCGTGCTCGAGGCGATCGGTATTTTCTGGATGGCGAACGCGATCGGCGCCTGGGTGCTGCTGTGGCTGCTCGCCGATGTCGTGCTCGGGGTGATGCTGATCCGTTTCGAGCGCGTGGCCTGGGGCGCGCGCCTGCTGTTTTCCATCCAGTCGGGCCAGCAGCCGTTTTCCGCGCTGTTCGCCAGCGGCCGTATTCTGCTCGCCGGCGGACTGTTTGTCTTCCCGGGCTTCATCAGCGATGCGCTGGCGCTGATCCTGCTGCTGATTCCAGGCACCTGGACCCGCCGCCGCGCCAACCCGGTGCGCGCCGCCAACGACGACGCGATCCAGGGCGAATACCGGCGCGAGCCGGACGATCTGCTGCGCTGAATGCCGGCGCGGCTCAGAACAGATCCATCTGTCCACGCGTGCGTCTGACTTCGCGCAGCAAATCGTCGGATGTGGGGTAGCGGTATTTCAGCCGCAGTTCGCGCACCGTGCGGCCATTGCATAGCTGGCGCGATTCGCGCAGAAACGACAGCAGGGCTTCCGACAGAACCTGTTCCGCCTGGGCCCGTTTCACGCGCGGCGGACGCGGCAGGCCGAAGGCGTCGGCGCAGCTGTCGAACCAGTCGGCCATTTTCAGCGGACGGGCATCGACGGCATGGTAGAGCCGCTGGCTGCGGCCGCGAAACAATGCGGCCCAGGCCAGGCGCGCCAGATCGTCGGCGTGGATGTGGTTGGTGTAGCTGTCGTCCTCGGCCACCAGCGCTGGCGTGCCGCGCTTGATGCGGTCGAGCGGCAGGCGGTCGGCGGCGTAGATGCCGGGCGCGCGCAGGATGCTGACCTGCACGCGATGCTGCCTGCCCCAATGACGCAATAGCCGCTCGGCGGCCACGCGCCGCACCGCGCGGCCGTTGACCGGCGCCACCGGGCGGGTCTCGGCTACCCAGTCGCCACCGCAGTCGCCGTAGACGCCGCTGGTGCTGATGTAGACCAGCGCCCCCGGCAGGCGTCTGCCCAGGGCGTGCAGCAGCCGGCTGGTACGGGGATCGGTGGCGCCGGCGTTGGGGGGCGGGGCAAAGTGGAACACGGCGTCGACCCGGGGCAGCCGGACCAGCGTTGCCGCGTCGTCGAGGTCGCCCAGACGGGGCGTCACGCCCAGCGCGCGCAGTTCGGCCACGCGTTCGGGCCGCCGTGTGAGGCCGATGAATTCGGCCTGGCCGGCATAGGTGCGCACCAGCCGTTCGGCCACATCGCCAAACCCCACGATCAGGATTTTTTTCATCGTGTCATAACCTTTTGTTCGCAAGGGTGAAAACCGGCCCGCGCCGGGCGATAATGCACCCCCTTCGTTCATTGCATTGTAAGCGCCCGCCATGCCGTATCAGGTCACCATTCAACCCAGCGGACACCGATTTACCGCCGGCGACGACGAAACCGTACTCGAAGCCGCCCTGCGTGAAGGCTTTGCGCTGCCCTACGGTTGCCGAAACGGCGCCTGCGGCGCGTGCAAGGGCACCGTGCTGTCGGGTGAGCTCGATTACGGCCAGTATTCGCCCAGCGCGCTCAAGGACGAAGAAAAATCCCGGGGGCGCGCCCTGTTCTGCCGTGCGAAGCCGCTCACCGATCTGGTGATCGAAGCCAAGGAAATCGGTGCCGCCAAGGACATCGTCGTGAAGACCCTGCCGTGCCGGGTGGAAAAAATGGAAAAGCGCGCGGACGATGTCATGGTGATGAAGATCAAGCTGCCTGCGAGCGAGCGCCTGCAATTCCTTGCCGGCCAGTACATCGACTTCCAGCTCAAGGGCGGCCGCTCGCGCAGCTACTCGCTGGCCAACCCGCCGCACGACGACGCGCTGCTGGAGCTGCACATCCGCCACGTGCCCGGCGGGCTGTTCA
>JAIWOL010000012.1 GCA_020216925.1 Thiobacillus sp.
CCGACCAGGTGTTTTCCACGCTGAAGGAACGCGACATCCTGCGTCTCAAGGGGCCGCTCGGCAGCTTCTTCATCCGCGAGGATTCCGACAAGCCGATGATCTTCGTCGCCGGCGGGACCGGTTTCGCGCCGATCAAGGGCATGCTCGAACACGCCTTTGCCGAGCATACCGATCGCGAGCTGGTGCTCTACTGGGGCGTGCGTTCGTTAAAGGATCTGTACATGGCCGAACTGCCTCGGCAGTGGATGGCGGAGCGGCCCAATTTCAGTTTCATCCCGGTGTTGTCCGCGCCCTTGCCGGAAGACCGCTGGCAGGGGCGCACCGGTTATGTGCATGACGCCGTGCTGGCCGATTTCGCCGATCTGTCGGGCTATCAGGTGTACGCCTGCGGCGCGCCGGTGATGGTGGACAGCGCGCGCGAGGCTTTCACCTCAGCACGCGGCCTGCCGCCAGACGAATTCTTTGCCGATTCCTTCGTCTACGCGGCAGACGCAGAGCCTGCGCCGGCCGGCTGAGCGCTGAGCGTCAGCGTGTTGCGGGGGCGCCGGCGGTGATGGCGTTCAGAGTTCGCCCTGGGCGCCCGCCTGCATGATGCTGACCAGCGACTTGCGCACTTCTTCGATTCGGGTCTTGAGCGCAGCCGGCAGGCGGTTTTCCCTGGCCACCGCATCCACGTTCACGTCCATCATCACCAGCCAGCCCTGGCCTTTTTCATCTTCGATCAGCGCGATGCGGCAGGGCATGTACACCGAGAAATCCAGGTTCAGCTGGATCAGATCCTTGGCAGTCACGGCATCACAGAACTGAAAAATGGTGATGGTGCGCTGGGCGGTGTTGGTCATCACCTCCACCTGTTTGGACAGCGGCAGTTCGGCGACCAGTTTCAGATTCAGCGCATTGGCGCGCAGACGCATCGATTCGGCGGCGTCGGCGAGCGACACCGAGCGATCGATGGCGATCTTGTATACGTCGGTTGCGGCAGCCTTGGGCTTGGCGGCGGCGTGAAGGGCAGGGGCGGCAAACAGACTCAGCAGGGCAAGCCAGGCGGCCAGGGTCGGGAATCGCATGTGAATCCACCTTCATGGAATATGGGCAGTTCCTGATGCTATCTCCCCCGGCCGGACCTGTGCATTCACGCAATACGCCATGCGCGTGCGTTCGCATTAAACGTATCTATGCCTGCCGGCAGAGCGCCAGGGCCTTCTGGTAATGCTGGCAGGCTTCGGTGGCCTGGCCGCTGCTGGCCTTGAGTTCAGCCATGCGCACATGCGCCTCGGTGCTGGGCGCAATGGCAAGACTGGCTTCCAGATAGTTCTGCGCCTTGCCCCACAATTGCTGCGCGCTGCACAACCGGGCCAGTGTCAGCAGCAGCTGGGCGTCGCGAGGCTGTCCATGCAGCCATTTCTCGGCTTGTTCGATCTGCCGGGTCGGACTGCTTCCGCACACGCTGCCGTAGAGCGCCACGAGGTCTTCGTGCCACTGCTTGTCGAGTGCGGCTTCGAGCACGTCAAGCGCCGTATCCGCCCCCTCGCGCGCCATGAAGGCTGCGGCGGCGGCTTGCGCAACGACAGGGTCGGTCTTGAATTCGCCAGGCAGTTTCTTCCAGTATTCGAGCAGGGCCTGATCGTCCTCGGCGCGGCGCTTGAGGTTCTCGGCATACGTTGCCCGGCGAAGCTGTAAAGCCACGGCCGGCTCCAGCGCATTGCTGCGTGTCAGCGCATCGAGCAGGCGTTCGACTTCGTCCCATTGCCCCGTGAGCTGGCGGGCCTTCAGCTCAAGACGCAGCAGGGCGGTGTGCTGCGGCGCGATTTCCCGGGCGGACTGGAGGGCCGCCAGCGCACCGGTTGCGTCCTGGGCGGCCAGGCAGGCTTCGGCTTCGAGCAGGCGGGCTGCGAGTTCGGCGCCGTGTTCAATGGCTTCATGCACATGGCGTTCACGCTGAGCCGGGGCGCGCATTTCCTGCGCGGCGCGCGCGGCCAGCACGCGCGCAAGCCCGGTGCGGACGTCGCCTTCCTCGCCCTGCCAGCTTCCCAGCGCCTGCTCTGCGTCCTGAAACCGGAATTCGGCAAAGGCGCGCAATCCCCCGACAAAGTTCTCATCGCGTTTTTTCGCTGCCCTGCGGGCACGCTGTTCGCGCACGATGCGCGGCAAACCCAGCGTGAGGGCGGCCAGCCGCAGAAGCAGCACGCCGCCTGCGACGAGTGCGGCAATCATCAGCACAAAGCTGATGAACGAGATTTCGAGCCGCCAGGGCGGGTAGACCAGCACGACGTAACCGGGGTCGTAGCGGCCCGCCATGGCCAGAGCAATGGCAAGAACCGCAACGATGACGAGCGAGACGAGCCAGCGCATCAGTGTGCCCCCTTGTAGGCTTCGAGCGCTGCCAGGCTGGCGTCGATGCCGGGCAGCTTCACCGCGATGTTGAGGCTGGCGAGGCGGTGGATTTCCTTCATGGCCGCTGCCACGCCGGCGTCGCGGGTGTTGAAGTAGCGGGCGAGGATCTGGGATGCGGCTTTCAGGTCGGCGTGAAAGGCGGCTTCGTCCTGGGCCATCAGGGCGAGTCGCGCCGAAAGCAGGCGCAGGCGCAGGTTTTCGCGCAGGAAGTAGGCCTGATCCGGCGGCAGCAGCACCGCCTCGTTTTCCCCGACGCGGCGGATCTGTACCAGCCGCTTCAGCTCGTCCCAGAGTTCCTGGCCCAGGCTGGCAGCACTGGCAGCGCGTGGCGCGGGGCTGGCTTCGGAGCCCTGCGCGCTGGCCAGCGGCCAGCTCGCATGGCGCGCCACGAGCGCCTCGATGCGCGCGCTGGCGCCCACTTCGTCGAGCGACGGCGCGGCACGCAGGTTGGCCAGGTCGCTGGCGATGGCGCGTCGCAGCGCCGTGAACTGCGGTTTGTTCAGACGCTGCAGGCGGGTGTCGGCCCCTTCGAGCGCAATGATCGCGGCCTTGACGTTGCCCGTCAGTTGCAGCTGCTGGGCAGCGGTGAGCAGCACCTGTTCGATTTCGGCGAGCGTCCATTCGTCGCGGCCCTGCGCCAGTTCCTTGTACAGGGTTTCGAGTGCGAGCTGTTGCTGCTGCGAGGACGCCATCTGGCTTTCGATCTGCCCGACACGCTCGCCGATCTGTCGCACCATGTCATCGGCGTTTTTTGCCAGCAGCCGGGTTTCGCTCGCCTGCTGGCCGGATTCGGCGAGCTTGCGGCCAAGTTCCGACTTGAGATCGCGCACGCGTTCGCGGCTGTCGGACCACGACCAGGCTGCCATGACGAGTGCAACGACCGCGAGCAGGACAGCCGCCAGCGACAGCGCGGATACCGGTGCGCGGGCAGGCTGCGCGGACGGAAGGGAGACTGCGGGAGTGGATTCGGGCGTATCGTTCATCTGTGTGTGTGGGCGTTGAACCAGCGAATCATGCTTTCGACGAGGGCGGCGTCACCGCCGGGGGCTGCCAGGGCGTGCGTCAGCCCCAGGGCGCGGGCTGACGTGGCGATTTTCTCATGCGGCGTGAAAAGCGGGGTGGCGGCGAGCAGCGGAGTGCCCGGCGCGCCCAGCATGTCCATCAGGTTGACGAGGGTTTCGGCGCTTGCCACCGTTACCGCATCCACCCCGCCTGCCTGCCAGCGGGCGAGCAGGGGGGCGACGTCGGCCTGCGGGCGCACGCGCCGGTAACACTCCAGATAACGCACGTCCGCGCCTCGCGCCTTCAGCGACTGGGCAAGCAGCGGCCGGCCGCCGACGCCGCGCACGATGGCAATGCGCTGGCCGTCCACCCGGGCGAGTTCGGGCAGGGCCAGCAGCGCTTCGCTGTCCTGGCCGTCCGGCACGACGCTGGCGTGAAAGCCGGCTTGCGCCAGCGCGCGAGCCGTACCGGGGCCCAGCGCAAAAATCCTGGCGTGGCCGGGCAGGGATCCGATTGCGGCCATGCCGAAGCTGGCGGCATTCGGGCTGATGAATATCACGGCGTCGGCATTGCGCAGCCAGGCCCGCGCTGTATCCAGCTGCGCGAGCGGAACCGCTTCGATGGCCAGTGCGGGGAACAGGACGGCTTCACCGCCCGCGGCCTTGATGGACTGCGCCAGCGAGGCCGCCTGATGCACGGGGCGCGTCACCAGTACCGCCCGGCCGGCGAGCGGCAGGTTCATTGAGGCAGGGCGTCGAGGATCGCGCGCGCCCCCCGGGCGAGGAGCTTGTCGGCGAGCGCCTGCCCCACGGCTTCCGGAGCGGCGGCGTCGCCCTCGGCGCGCTCGTGGATGAAGCCGCTGCCATCCGCATGCGCCACGAAGCCGGCCAGACGGAGCGTGCCGTTCTCCAGCGTGGCGTGCGCGCCCAGGGGCACCTGGCAGCTGCCGCCCAGCACGCGGCTGACCTGACGTTCGGCACGCACGCAGGCGGCGGTTCTGGGGTGGTCGAGCGCGGCGAGCATGGCCGCCAGGTCGGGCCTGTCGCTGCGGATTTCGATGCCGAGCGCGCCCTGGCCGGCGGCGGGAATGCTGTCTTCCACCGAGAGCAGGTTCTTGATGCGGTTGCCGAGGCCGAGGCGTTTCAGCCCGGCCGCCGCCAGCAGAATGGCGTCGAACTGGCCTTCGTCGAGTTTCTTCAGCCGTGTGCCGACATTGCCGCGCAGCGGCTTCACCACCAGATGCGGATAACGCGCACGCAATTGCGCCTCGCGCCGCAGGCTGGAAGTGCCGACCACGGCACCGGGCGGCAGATCGGACAGCCGGTCGTACTGAATGGAAACGAAGGCGTCGCGCGGGTCTTCGCGCTCGCCGATTACCGCCAGCTCGAAACCGGGCGGCAGTTCCATCGGCACGTCCTTCATCGAGTGCACGGCCAGATCGGCCCGGCCGGCTTCGAGCGCGACTTCGAGTTCCTTGACAAACAGCCCCTTGCCGCCAATTTTGGAGAGCGTCACGTCGAGGATCTGGTCGCCGCGCGTGGTCATGCCCAGAATCTCCACCGCGACGTTCGGATGCAGGGCGCGCAGGCGATCGCGGATATGCTCCGCCTGCCACATGGCAAGGGCACTTTCACGGGAGGCGATGGTCAGGGTTTGCATGGCGGTAGGAATGGACTGTTTGAAACATCATGCGGTGACGCGACACTTGGCGAAACGGTGCGCGCACCTGTCGGAGAAACGGGATCAACATGCTGCGACTGATCGCAATCTGGGCAACGATTCTAACATGGGGGGTCATGGCATCCGGCCCGGCGCGGGCGCAGGACGGGCTCGTCCACGCCAGCAACTTCCAGGCGGATGCGCGCACGGCGGCCAGCCGCAAAGTCCCCGTCATGGTGATTTTCACCAGTCCCGGCTGCCATTACTGCGAGCGGGTCAAACGCGAATACCTCATCCCCATGCACCAGGACAAGACGTATCGCAACAAGGTCGTCATCCGCGAAGTCACTGTCGGCGCAAGCACGCCACTGGTCGACTTTGACGGCAGCCGCACCACCGAAGGAGCGTTCGCTGCGGCGCACAAGGTCTTCATGGTGCCGACGGTGAAGGTGCTCGACCTCAAGGGGCGGGACGCCGCCGAACCCATCGTCGGCCTGCTGACCGCGGATTATTACTTCGGCTACCTGGAGGCCGCCATCGAGGAAGGCCTGGACAAGATACGCAAGCTCTGAGCGCTGCCCCCGGGCGCATCCATGACGGTAGAATCACCCGTCATGGGAGTCCCTGCATGAAAACCCTGCTGGCCGACGATCATCCCCTGATGCGGGAGGGGATGCGGCAGGTGCTGGCGCAACTCGAATCCTCGGTCGAGATCGTCGATGCCCACGACTATCCCAGCCTGTTCGCCCAGACCGCGCGCCATGCCGATCTCGATCTGGCGCTGGTCGATCTGAACATGCCGGGGCTGGTCGGCATGCAGGGCATCACCCAATTCCGTCAGCTTTTCCCGGACATTCCCCTGGTCGTGCTTTCCGCGTCCGAATCGCCGCACGACATCCGCAACGCTCTCGAGGCCGGCGCGCTGGGCTACATCCCCAAAACCTCCAGCACTTCCACCATGCTCGATGCCCTGCGCCAGGTGTTGGCGGGCGATGTCTATGTGCCTGCCTGCCTGAACGAATCCGCGCGGCGCGCCAGCATGGCTGTCGCTGCCGGTTCCATGCTCGACGGCCTGACGGGCCGGCAGCGTGAAGTGGCGCGCCTGCTCGGCCATGGTTTCACCAACAAGGCCATCGGCAGCATGCTCGGCATGACGGAGAACACGGTGAAGGTGCATGTTGCCGCGATCTTCCGCGCGCTGGGCGTCACCAACCGGACAGAAGCCGTTCTGGCCATGCAGCGACTCACGCCGTCGTGAGTCTGCTGCGCACGCTGGCGAACCGCCTGCCCTTCCACAGCATCCGCAGCCGCATGCTGCTGATTGCGCTGTTGCCCGCCCTGCTCACCGAATTCGGCCTGGTGGCCTATTTCACCTCGCAAAGCCTGGACACGGCCGAACGCACCCTGCTGGCGCGGGCCGACAATGCCGCCCGGCACCTGGGCGACGCGCTGACCTACGCGCTTGTCAGCGGCGACACCGCGCTTGCACACGTGCTGCTGGCGGCGGAAGTGCGCAACAGCCAGCTGGCCCATGCGCGCGTGCTCGATCGCAGTGGCAACATTTTTGCCAGCCAGGGCCGGCTTCCTGCCGCGGATCACGTGGTGCGGCGCGTCTCGATCAGCCTGCCGCGTGCCGAACTCGCCGACGAGGTGCTGTACGCGGCTGAAACCCCGGCAGTGCCGTCCATGCTGGGGCAGGTCGAGGTCAGCGTGACGCGAGACGCCGTCGAGGCCTTCACCCGTGCGGCGTTGGTTCACGCAGTCCTGTTGATGCTGGCTGCCCTGACGCTCACCGGCATGGTGGCGTGGCGTCTTTCCGACAGGCTGGCGAGCCAGCTGAACCATATCGGCCGGGTGGTGGCACGGCTTGCGCGCGATGATCTGAGCGTGCGCACGCACTTGCCCGTTCAGGGCGAAGTCGGGCAGCTCGCGGCGGGCGTCAACAACATGGCGGACGCCCTGCTGGCGCAGCGCACCCAGATGGAGGCCCGCATCCAGGCAGCCACCGCCGATCTCGCGGCAAAAAAAGACATGGCCGAACGTGCCAACATGGCCAAATCGCGTTTCTTCGCCGCAGCCAGTCACGATCTGCGGCAACCGCTGCATGCGCTCACGCTGTTTGTGGCCGCATTGAAGGCGCGCAATCGTCAAGCCGAAACCCAGCCGCTCATCGACAACATCGAGTCCTCGACGGCGGCGATGGAGCTGCTGTTCAACGCCCTGCTGGATATTTCCCGCCTCGATGCCGGGGCCATCGAACCGCATCCGGTGCATTTTTCGCTGGGCCGGCTGTTTGCCGACCTCAACAAGCAGTTCTCCGCGCTGGCGGCGGACAAGCAGCTGAGCCTGCGTTTTCGCTGCAACGCGCCGGTGCTCTACAGCGACCCGCTCCTGCTCGAACGCATACTGGTGAATCTCGTTGCCAACGCCATTCGCTATACCGACGATGGCGGCGTGCTGGTCACTTGCCGGCAGCGCGGGCGCATGGCGCGTCTGGCGGTCTACGACACGGGGCGCGGCATTCCGGAAGACCAGCACGAAAGCGTGTTCCAGGAGTTCGTGCAGCTGCACAATACCGCGCGCGACCGCAGCAAGGGACTGGGTCTGGGGCTTGCCATCGTGTCGCGCCTGGGCCGCCTGCTGGGGCATCGCGTCGGTTTGCGTTCGCGGCCGGGCCGCGGCTCGATGTTCAGCATCGACGTACCCCTGGGCGATCCCGCGCTGATCCGGGCCCCGTCGCCGCCTGCGTCGCCGGGCAAAATGCCGGCCGATGCGCTGGTCCTGCTCATCGACGATGAAACAGCCATCCTGCGCGGCATGGCGGAGTTGTTCGACAACTGGAACATCGACCTGGTCACTGCGCACAGCGCGGCCGAGGCCGAGCACTGGCTGGTCAGCCTCGAACGCGCGCCGGATGTGATCGTCACCGACTACCGCTTGCCGGACGATGACGGGCTGGCAGCCATCACCAGGCTGCGCCAGCATTTCGGGCGCGACATTCCCGCCATACTGCTGACCGGGGATACCGCCCCCGAAACCCTGCAACGCATCACGCAGGCGGGATTGCCGCTTTTACACAAACCCCTGCGGCCCGCCAAGCTCAGGGCGCTGCTGACGCATCTGCTGCAGCAGGCGCGGGCCGCCGACGTGGGATAATCCCGGCGTGGCAAGCGGTGTGGCCCTGTAGCCCATCCCCTGCCCATTCTCCTGACCCTTCGCGCCATCACCATGCATATTCATATCCTCGGCATCTGCGGCACCTTCATGGGCGGAATCGCCGCCATCGCCCGTAACGCGGGTCACACCGTTACCGGCTGCGACGCCAACGTTTATCCGCCCATGTCCGACCAGCTGCGGGCGCTCGGAATCGAGCTGACCGAAGGCTGGGATGCGAAACAGGTGAACCTCAAGCCGGATATTTTCGTCGTCGGCAACGTGGTCAGCCGCGGCAATCCCCTGATGGAGGCCATACTCGAACGCGGCCTGGCCTACACCTCGGGCCCGCAGTGGCTGGCCGACGCCGTGCTCAGGGACAAATGGGTGCTGGCGGTAGCCGGCACCCATGGCAAAACCACCACCACCGCCATGTTGGCCTGGATACTCGACGACGCCAGGCTGCGCCCCGGATTTCTCGTCGGCGGCATTCCGCAGAATTTCGGCATGTCGGCGCGGCTGACCGACAGCCCGTTTTTCGTGATCGAGGCCGACGAATACGACACGGCCTTTTTCGACAAGCGTTCCAAGTTCGTGCACTACCGCCCGCGCACGGTGATCCTCAACAACCTCGAATACGACCATGCCGACATCTTTCCGGACCTGGCCGCCATTGAAACCCAGTTCCACCATCTGCTGCGCACCGTGCCGGGCAACGGGCTCGTGGTGGCCAACGGTCGGGAGCCTGCGCTCGACCGAGTGTTCGAGCGTGGCCTGTGGACGCCGGTGCAACGGTTCGGCGCCGCTTCGCACGCGGATGCCGCAGGCTGGACGGCGGGCGAGCCCGATGCGGCCGGTAGCTTCGAAGTGTTTTTCAACGGGGCGCTGCAAGGCCGGGTGAACTGGGGGCTGATCGGCGAGCACAACCGCCTGAACGCGCTGGCCGCGATTGCAGCCGCGCGTCATGCCGGCGTCACGGCAGCTGCCGCGATCGACGCGCTGTCGCGTTTCGAAAACGTCAAACGCCGCATGGAAGTGCGCGGATCGGTACATGGCATCACCGTCTACGACGATTTCGCCCATCACCCCACCGCCATTGCCGCCACGGTCGAAGGGCTGCGGCGCAAGGTAGGCGGGGCGCGCATTCTGGCGGTGCTCGAACCGCGTTCCAACACCATGAAACTCGGCGTAATGAAGGCGCAGTTACCCGACAGCCTGACACAAGCAGACCAGGTGTACTGCCTGGGCGCCCATCTGGGCTGGGACGCGGCGGAGGCGCTTGCACCGCTGGGCGACAAAGCCCGCGTGTTCGATCAACTGGAGACGCTGGTGGCCCAGCTGGTGAAGGACGCCCGCCCGGGCGATCATGTGCTGATGATGAGCAACGGCGGTTTCGGCGGCATCCACGCCAGGCTGCTGGATGCGCTGCATCATCATTACCACGAGGATGTGGTGCTCACCCCGATGCACCGCTACGGCGGTTACGCCTGAACCGGCCGCAAACAAGAGCCCCGGCGTTCAGCCGGCGATATTCAGCTCGGCGATCGCCGGCGCATGGTCGGAAGGCTGCGGCAACTTGCGCATCGCGCGGTCGATGGTGGACGCCGCACACACCGCCGCCAGCGGTTCGGACAGCAGGATATGGTCGATTCTGAGGCCCCTGTTTTTCTGGAACCCCAGCATCCGGTAATCCCACCAGGAGAAGGTTTTTTCCGGCTGTTCGAACAGCCGGAAGCTGTCCCTGAGCCCCAGCGCGAGGAGTTTCTGGAAACGTTCGCGCTCGGGCGGGGACACCAGCACGCTGTCTTGCCAGGCTGCAGGATCGTGTACATCGCGGTCCTCCGGCGCGATGTTGTAATCCCCGAGCACGGCAAGCTGCGGATGGCGCGCCAGCTCGTCCCTCAGCCAGTCGGTCAGTGCATCGAACCAGGCGAGCTTGTAGGGGTATTTGTCGGAATCGAGCGCCTGGCCATTGGGACAGTACACGCCCACCAGACGCACCCCGCCCACCGTGCCGGCGATGACGCGCTTCTGCTCGTCGGCGAAACCGGGAATACCGAATTGCACGTCGGCGATCGGATGGCGGCTGACAATCGCCACGCCGTTATAGGTTTTCTGGCCGGTGAATGCCGCCTGATAGCCCGCCGCCTCGATCTCGGCGACGGGAAAGTTTTCGTCGGTGAGCTTGGTTTCCTGAAGCGCCACCGCATCGGGCTGGCGGGTGGCGAGAAAGTCCAGCAGCTGCGGCAGACGAATCTTGAGAGAGTTGACGTTCCAGGCGGCGATTTTCATCCAAACTTGTCCATTAGAGATTTCTGGCGTTAGCCAAAAGCGTGGTGTTCGCGCTGGCGGCGAGCGCAATTTCTGAAGCAAGCCAACAGAACCGCGCCTGAGCCCGCGCCCCGGCACCATAGGATTTTCCGCCCCGAAGCTCAAGCCGAATGCCCGGCAAGCCTGCTTTTCCGGCCCTGGCGGCGGCGGGTTTTCGGTTTTTTCCGCGCCGGCGTTCGTCGCGCCCCTGCCGCCGACGGGCGCAGGGGGCGGCCAGGGGCCTGTGCTGCGGCGAATCGGCTCGTGCGGACGACGACGGCGCTCCGTGGCCGTAACCGGAAATGGGCGCTCCGCTGCGGAGACCCGGCCCGCGCACGGTTCCGGGCGCCCGCGGCCTTTTTAATTGACGGGCTTTTCGGTAGGCTTCGTGCATCATCACGAAGACCACGCCATGCATTTCACTCCCGATTCCTTTCGCGCCTGGCCCAACAAGCGTGTGACCCTGCTCGGCATGTCCGGCGTCGGCAAGACGCATATTTCGTCCATGCTGCGCAGCCACGACTGGTTCCATTTTTCCGGCGACTACCGCATCGGTACGCGCTATCTGGACGAACCCATCCTCGACCTCATCAAGCAGCAGGCGATGCAGGTGCCGTTTCTGCGCGACCTCCTGCGCCGCGACTGGATCGATATCAAAAACAACATCAAGATCCACGACCTGGGGCCGGTGCTCACTTTTGTCGGCAAGCTGGGCGGGCCGGAATGGGGCGGGCTGCCGCTCGACGAATTCAGCCGCCGCCAGGCTGCCTACCGCGAAGCGGAAATCGCGGCGATGCGGGACGTGCCCGAGTTCATCCGCAAGGGACAGGAACTCTACGGCTATCCGCATTTCGTCAACGACGTGGGCGGCAGCCTGTGCGAGCTGGACGCGCCCGGCGTGATCGAACTGCTCGCCGAGCACACGCTCATTCTCTATATCCAGACCACCACGCGCGAGGAAGAGGACACGCTGATCCGGCGCGCGCAGTCCGACCCCAAGCCGCTGTACTTCCGCCCAGCCTTTCTCGCCGAGCAACTGCCGCTGTACCTGAAGGAAAAGGGCATCGAATACGTCGCCGAGATCGAACCCGACGATTTTGCGCGCTGGGTATTCCCGCGCCTGTTCCATTCCCGCCTGCCCCGCTACGAGGCCATTGCCAGACCGCACGGCTATACCGTGACCTCGCAGGAAGTGGCGCGGGTGCGCGACGAGCAGGATTTCGTCGCCCTGCTGGAAACGGCGATTGCGAGAAAAACGCCAGGAGAGGCGCATGCCGCTGGTCGCGCATAACGCCCTGCCCACCTTCGAACGTCTGCGCCGCGACGGCATGACCGTGCTGTCGACCGCGCGCGCGGCGCAGCAGGAAATCCGCGAGCTGCACGTCGGCCTCTTGAACATGATGCCGGACGCGGCGCTGGAAGCGACCGAACGGCAGTTCTACCGGCTGGTCGGCGAATCCAATCCCATCGCGCAGTTCTACCTGCACCCCTTCACCCTGCCGACGCTGCCGCGCGGCGCGGCGGCGCAGGCGCACATCGCGCAGTTCTACGAATCCTTCGACGCCATCCGCGAGGCGGGACTCGACGCGCTCATCATCACCGGCGCCAACGTCAGCCACCCCGACCTCGCCGATGAACCGTTCTGGCAGCCGCTGATCGAGGTGATCGACTGGGCCTGGGACAACGTGACCTCCACCCTGTGTTCCTGCCTGGCGACCCATGCCGTGATGCAGTTCCGCTATGGCCAGACACGGGTGAAACAGCCGCGCAAGATATGGGGCGTGTTCGAGCATCGCGTCACCGATGCGCGCCACCCGCTGGTCGCCGACATCAACACCCGTTTCGATGTGCCGCATTCGCGCTGGAACGACATCTCGCGCGCGCAGTTCGAGGCGGCGGGCGTCAAGGTGCTGGCCGAAAGCCGGGACGCCGGCGTGCATCTGGCGGTGAGTCCGGACGGATTGCGCACCGTGTTTTTCCAGGGGCATCCCGAATACGACACGGTGTCGCTGCTGAAAGAGTACAAGCGCGACCTGCTGCTTGCGGCAGCCGGCAAGCTGGCCTGGCCCCCCTTTCCCGCCGGCGTTTTCGACACCCATTCGCAGGCTCTGCTGGCCGAATACGCCGCGCGTCTCCGCGCCGGCGAAACCCCGGATTTTCCTGAATCCCGGCTGGCGGCCCGGCTCGACAATACCTGGCACGACACCGCCGAAGGGGTTGTCGGCAACTGGATGGGCTGTGTGTATCAGGTGACGCACCGTGAGCGCGGGCTGCCTTTCATGCCCGGAATCGATCCCGCCAATCCGCTTGGACTTGCGCGGTGACTGCGCGTGCGCGCTACGATGCTGCCGCGCGCGCGCTGATCGCCAGCGGCGACTGGCAGGCCGAGGCTGCCGCCGCCTTGCCGGACATGGCGGGGCAGCCCGTTGCAGTGCTCGACGGCTCCGCCCTGACCCGGCTCGATACCAACGGCGCATGGCTGCTGCTCGCCGCCGCGGGGCTGGATGCCGGGGCGCCCATGCCGGAACTGCGGGGCTTCACGCCGTCCCATCGCGCCCTGATTGAACTCGTGGCGCAGCACTGCACGGCCACCGCCCGCCAGCCCGACGCAGCGCGCGATGGTTTGCGCAGCCTCACCGGCCGGGGGGCGGTGGCGATGGGGCGGCATGTCGCCGGGCTGCTGGATTTTGTCGGCCGTCTTACCGTGGAAAGCCTGGCGCTGATCGGCCGCCCCGGCCAGTGGCGCTGGCGCGAACTGGCCGCGCAGGTCCGGGACATCTTTGTGGGGGCCATCCCCATCGTCGTCGGCATGCTGTTCCTGCTCGGCGTGGTGTTTGCCTATCTGCTAGGCGATCAGGCGCGCAAGTACGGCGCCAACATTTTCGTGGTCGACGGCATCCTGATGGCGATCCTGCGGGAGATTTCGCCTGTCATCGTAGCCATACTGGTGGCCGGCCGCACTGGCGCTGCGATCACCGCGCAGCTCGGCACCATGAAAGTCAACGAGGAAATCGACGCCATCGCCACGCTGGGGCTGTCGCCGGTGGCGGTGCTGGTCATTCCGCGGATGCTGGCATTGCTGATTGCCATGCCGCTGCTGGTGTTCATCGGCGATGTGGCCGGCATATTCGGCGGCATGCTGGTGGCGCAGGAGCAGCTCGATATTTCCAGCCACATGTTTGTTGACCGCATGGCCGATGTGCTGCTGCTGAAAACGTTGCTGATCGGTCTCGTCAAGGCCCCGGTATTCGCCATCTTCATCGCCCTCATCGCCTGCCGCATGGGCTTCTCCGTAACCCGCGATTCGCGCAGCGTGGGGGCCAACACCACGTCCACCGTGGTGCAGAGCCTCGTCGCCATCATCATTCTCAACGCCGTGTTCGCGGTGACCTTCGTGCAGTTGCGTATCTGATGACCGATACCGTTCTCGAAATCCGCGATGTCCACACCGTCCTCGGCGGAAACAGCATCCACCGGGGAATCGATCTCGCGGTGCGGCGCGGCGAGGTGGTCGCCCTGATCGGCGGCTCGGGCACCGGCAAGTCGGTGCTGCTGCGCGAAATCATCGGTCTGCTCAAACCCCGGTCCGGACGCATCGAGCTCTTCGGCCAGTCGGTCTGGGATGCCACACCGGCACAGCTCAATCTCCTGCGCCGGCGTTTTGGCGTGCTGTTCCAGGATGGCGCGCTGTTTTCCTCGCTCAACGTGGAAGACAACGTCGCCACGCCGCTGTTCGAACACACTACCTTGCCGCATGGCACCTGCCGGCAACTCGCGCGGCTGAAGCTCGGGCTGGCCAATCTGCCGGCCGACGTGGCGAAGAAAAAACCCAGCGAACTCTCGGGCGGCATGAGAAAGCGCGTGGCACTGGCGCGCGCGCTGGCGCTCGACCCGGAACTGCTGTTTCTCGATGAACCCACCTCCGGCCTCGATCCGATTTCCGCGCGCGCGTTCGATAGATTGATCCGCCTGCTGGCCGACAGCCTGGGGCTGACCATATTCCTCGTCACGCACGACTTGGATACACTGTTTTCCATCATCGACCGCGTCATCGTCCTGTCGAACGGTCGCGTGCTCGGCAGCGGCACCGTGGCCGAACTCAAACAACTCGACGACCCGTGGCTTTCCGCGTATTTCGCGGCGCGAACGGAGGAGGCTAGCCCGCATGGAAACTGAAGGCCGCTATACCCTGGTTGGCACGCTGGTGCTGGGCGTGGTCGCGCTGATGACGCTGGCCATCATCTGGCTCGCGGGCGCGGCTGACCACATCGCGTACCAGACCTACACCATCTATTTCAGACAGCAGTCGCTCGACGGCCTGGCCGTGGGCAGCCCGGTGAAAATGCGCGGCATCAAGGTGGGCGTGGTCGATGGCTACCGCTTCGTGCAGAACGGCGAGGAAGCGGTGAGCGTTACCGCGCGCATCGACGAAGGCGTGCCGGTGCACCAGGGTGCGGCAGCCTACATCAAGCGCAATCTGGTAACCGGCATTGCGGCGGTGGAGATCGACAATGGCCCCGCCAGCGGCAAGCCGCTCGACGAAGCCCCGCGCGGCGAGCGTTACCCCGTCATTGCCGAAGGCAGTTCGGACATCGACAAGGTCGCCACCGCCGTGTCGCGCCTGGCCGAAAACGGCGCCGAAGTGCTGGCGAAAATGAACATCCTGCTGTCCGATGACAACCAGCGCGCCATCAGACAGACCTTGGCCAGTCTCAACGAACTGTCAGCGCACCTTGCCGCCAACAAATCGAGTCTCGATGCCGCCGTACAAGGCATACGCGATGCGTCCGACGAATTCCGCTTTGCCGGCGCCAGCATCAGCCAGGCCGCCACGCGTGCCGAAGGCAGCATCGTGGGGGTGGGCGACAACGCCAATCTGGCGCTCAAGGAAGCCGTCGCCGCCATCGCCAAGCTGCAAAAGGACGCGGCGGAAGTGACGGCGCGCATCCAGCAGCTGTCCGAAACCGGCACGCTGGAAATCACCAACCTCAGCCGCGATGTGCGCACCAGCGCCGATGTGCTGACCAACGCCGGGCAACGTCTGTCCAACCCGCGCGCCATCCTGTTCGGTCCGGCCAAACAGCAGCTAGGCCCTGGAGAAACCCTGCCATGAAAGCCCTTGCCCTCGCTGCGCTGGTGCTGGCGCTCGCCGGTTGTGTCAATTTCGGCGACAAGGCCGATTCCATCGCGGTGACCTATTACGTGCTCGACGACACCGCCGCGGTTCCCGCGCGGCAGACGCTGGACGCAACGGCGCCCACCCTGCTCGTGCTCGACACCACGACCAGCAGTTTCTACGACAGCGACGCGCTGGCGTTCAGCCGCGCGTCCGGCACCCGCGGGCAGTACCAGTTCGCGCGCTGGACCGAACGGCCCGGCAAGCGCTTCTCCGACCTGTTGCGTGCCCGTCTCGACGCACAGGGTGCCTGGCGCGTCGCCGTGGCCGGCGGGCATGTGCGCGGCGACCAGCTGCTCGATACCGAACTGATCGAGTTCTATCACGATGCGTCGAGCGCGCCGGGCACGCTGCGTCTGGTGCTGCGGGCAGAGCTGATCGATCTGGGCAGCCGTGCGCTCGTCAAGCGGCGCACCTTCGAACAGGCGGTTCCGCTTGCCACCTACGACGCCGCAGGCGCGGCCCGCGCCGCCAGCGAGGCAACCGCGCGCACCCTGGATGAGTTATCCGCCTGGCTGGCGTCGCGGCCATAAGCGCCTACACTGCGGACATACTCGCAAAACCAAGGAGGAACCGTCATGAAAGCCTGTCTGCTGGCCCTGGGTCTGGCCTGTGCATCCGTCCCGGCGCACGCCGAAATCGCACAGAAATTCGGTCCGCTCGAAATCCACTACAACGCCATTTCCACCGACGCACTGCTGCCCGAAGTAGCGCGTGCCTACAAAATCGAACGCAGCAAGACGCGCGGCCTGGTCACCCTGTCGGTGCTGAAGAAAAACGCCGTGGGCGGGCTCACGCCCATGCCGGCCAAGGTATCGATCTACGCCACCAACCTCAACAGTCAGCTTAGCCGCATCGACATGCGGGAAGTCAGGGAAGGCACTGCCATCTACTACCTCGGCGAATTCCGCATGGCCTTGCCCGACACACTGAAATTCACCGCCAGCGTGGAAGTGGCCGGCGAGCCCAAACGCGAGATCAGCTTCGAGCAGAAGTTCTACAAATAAGACCGCGGAAAGATCAGCCGAACGCGGTGCGGGCCAGCGTCAGCAGTCCCCACACGCCAAAGCCCGTCACCGTCAGCCCCGCCGCGCGGCGCACCCACGGCTGCTGCATGAAAGGCTGAATCTGCCGCGCGAACAGGCCCATGCCCAGCAGATTCGGCAGGGTGCCCAGGCCAAACGCCAGCATCAGCGCCGCCCCCGACGTGGCGCTGCCGGCCGCCAGCGCCGACACCAGCACCGAATACACCAGCCCGCACGGCAGCCAGCCCCAGGCCATGCCGGCCAGCACCGCCTGCGGCATGGACCGTACCGGCAGCAGTTTCTGGAACATTGGCTTGACTGCGCGCCACAGCACGCCGCCGGCCCGTTCGAACACCAGCACCCAGCGGCTGAAACCCGCGAGGTAAAGTCCCAGCAGGATCATCACAACCTGCGCCAGCACGAACAGCAGCGTCTGCACGGGCATGAAGTCCGCCAGTTTCAGCGATGCGCCCAGCATCCCCGCCAGCGCGCCAAAGAACACATAGGAACTCACACGTCCCAGGTTGTAGGCCAGATGCAGGCGGAACGGCGGCGAGCTGCCGTCCGCCCGGAGCGAAAACGCGGCGACGATGCCGCCGCACATGCCCACGCAGTGCACGCCGCCAAGAAGCCCGGCAAGCAGGGCGGTGAGCAGGGAGAGTTCGATCATCGCTTTGCGGGGCAGTGAGAAAAACAGGCGTAAATCCTAAATCCCCCTGTCTTCGTGCTTGCGTTGTTCAAGAGGCGCAGCAGCAAGCGCGACCCGCCCCGCCAGCCCCACCAGCAACAGCACCGGTACACCGATTGCCGCGGTGCCGGTGAAGAACGCCGCCCAGCCGAACGCATCGACGAATTCGCCGGAAAAGCCGGCGATGAACTTGGGCAACAACAGCATCACCGAAGTAAACAGCGCGTACTGGGTGGCGGAGAAATTCTGGTTCACCAGCCCGGATAGATAAGCGACAAAAGCGCTGGAAGCGATGCCGGCCGAGAGGTTGTCGGCCGACACCGTGAACACCAGTGCCGACACATCGTGCCCCCGGCCGGTCAGCCACACGAACAAGAGATTCGTCGCGGCCGAGAGCACCGCGCCGAGAAACAGCGTGCGCATCACGCCCATGCGCAGCACCAGGAGGCCGCCCAGACCCGCGCCGGTGATGGTCATGATCACGCCGTACACCTTGGACACGGTGGCCACCTCGTCCTTGGTGAAGCCCATTTCCTGATAGAAGGGATTGCTCATCACCCCCATCACCACGTCGGAAATGCGGTAGACCGCGATCAGCGCCAGGATCAAGAGCGCCTGCCACTTGAAACGGCCGAAGAACTCGACGAAAGGCTGCACGAAACTCGTGACCAGCCAACGCGCGACGCCCTGCCCGGCGATGCGCTGCAGCGGTGCCGCGTGCGCCGGCTCGCGGATGACGAGCGTGGCGACGATGCCCACCGCCATCAGCGCCGCCATCACCGTATACGCCACCTGCCACGGGCGGAAATCGTAGGTCGCCTCGGAGGGATCGAACGCCGCCGCGATCCACAGCGCGCCCGCGCCGGCGGTGATCATCGCGATGCGGTAGCCCGCCTGGTAGGTCGCCGCCATCGCGCCTTGTTTTTCCACTTCCACCGCCTCGATGCGATAGGCGTCGAGCGCGATGTCCTGCGTCGCCGAGGCAAACGCCACCGCCAGCGCAAAGAACACCGTATGCGCGAGGTTCAGCACCGGGTCGGTGTTCGCCATGCCCAAAAGCGCCAGCGCAATGCACACCTGCGACAGCAGCAGCCACGCCCGCCGGCGGCCCAGCCGCGCGGTCAGAATCGGCAGCGGCAGACGGTCCACCAGCGGCGACCACAGAAACTTGAAGCCATACGCCAGCCCCACCCAGCTCAAATGCCCGATCGTCGCGCGCGCGATGCCGGCCTCCGACAGCCAGAACGACAGCGTGCCCAGCACCAGCAAGAGCGGCAGCCCGGCCGAAAAACCGAGAAACAGCATGCCGACGACGCGCGGGTGGGTGTAAATCTTGAGGGCGGAAAGCCAGGGGTGGGTCATGTGAGGGGGAGCGGTGAGCGGGGGAGCGGGGGAGCGGTTAGGCGCGCGGTGCGACGTGTTCGCGCAGCCAGGCGGCGAGGGTGGCTTCATCCCCTTCGCTGGATGCGACGGCGAGCATGGCAAGCACACAGTCGGCGTCGCTTGCATTCAGTTCATGGCCGTTAAGCAGCAGGAACAACTCCATCGCAACAAAAGCCGTGCGCTTGTTGCCGTCGATGAAAGGGTGATTCTTGGCGAGCGCCACCGCATACGACGCGGCGAGCGCGCAGGCATCGGGGGATTCGTAGGCAGCCAGATTGGGCGGGCGTGCCAGCGCGGAATCGAACAAGCCCTCGTCGCGAAATCCCGCTACCCCGCCGTGCTCGGCCAGTTGTTCGTCGTGTGCCGCGATCAGCACCGCGCGGTCGAGCCAAACCCAGGCGCTTGCTGGAGGCATGCTTACTTGGCCAGCTCGTGCAGCACCGCACGGCGTTTTTTCATGATCGCGCGCGCCGCGTCCATCTGTTCCGCGAAGTCCGGGTCGTAAGGGCGCAGCGCCACGCCGTCCGGCGTCTCGGTCACGAACACCGTGTCGCCTTTTTCCAGCTTGAGCCGCGCCAGCACCTCCTTGGGCAGGATGAGACCGACCGAATTGCCGATCTGGGTGAGTTTCAGGGTATGCATCGCAGGCTCCCGATTGTTATAACGGTTGTTATATTAGGACGTGCTGCGGCAGAAGCCAAGGGGGAAGACCAGGCGGCAACTCTTGCGGGCGGCGAGCCAGGGGTGAGCGGACAGGAAGCGCATGTTCCGTGTGAGCGGATCAGGTTGTGACTCGCAGCAGGTTACGCGAGATCGTGTAGCAATGCAGGCTGGTCGGCATGAATTCGAGTTCGGTCGTGCCATCGTTGCCTATGCCGCTCACGCTCAGGGTAGTCACCAGCGGACGCCGAACCAGGGGGTGCTTCGC
>JAIWOL010000139.1 GCA_020216925.1 Thiobacillus sp.
CTCACCGAAGCGCCCGGCTATTTTGGCCTGGTTCGCAGCTTTCTGGCGGTAAAAGACCGGTTTCCTGCCGCCAGCACGCAGCTCAGCCTGCTGCCCTTGCCGCCCGGCGGGGCCCAGGCAGCCAACCTGCTGCTACGCGCCATCGTGGCACGAAACTATGGATGCAGCCTGCTCATTGCAGGCGGAGAACATCAGCCCGATGGCAGTTGCCGGCGCGGCGAAGACCTCGGCCGTGACCAGGCCCATCCCCCGCCCGCTGCCCAGGCAGAGACGATCGGCGTCACGCTCATCGCCTACCCCCGCATGGTCTACGTCGAGGACCGCGCCGAACATCTGCCCGAAATCGAGGCTCCCGCGGGGGCCCGCGCCCTCACCCTGGCCGGCGCCGAGTTTCATCGCCGTTTGCAGGCCGGCCTCAAGATCCCAGACTGGTACAGCTTTCCCGAGGTGCTGGCGGAAATGCAGCGCCAGCACCCCGCACGCAACATGCAGGGTTTTACCGTGTTTTTCACCGGGCTGTCCGGCGCCGGCAAATCCACGCTAGCACGTGCGTTGGCCGCGCGGCTGATGGAAATGGGCGGACGCAGCGTCACCCTGCTCGACGGCGACATCGTGCGGCGTCATCTTTCATCGGAATTGGGGTTTTCCAAAGCCCACCGCGACATCAACGTGCGGCGCATCGGCTTTGTCGCCAGCGAAATCACCAAAAATCGCGGCATTGCCATCTGCGCCCCGATTGCACCCTACCGTCAGACCCGCCGCGACGTGCGCGCCATGATAGAAGCAGTGGGGGGCTTCATCGAAATCCACGTCGCCACCCCCATCGAAACCTGCGAAGCGCGGGACCGCAAAGGGCTCTACGCCAAGGCGCGGGCAGGGCTGATTCCCGAATTCACCGGCGTGTCCGACCCCTACGAAACCCCGGAGAATCCGGAACTGGCGATCGACACCACCGGGCTCGGCATCGACGAAGCGGTGCAGCAAATCCTGCTCAAACTCGAGCACGAGGGGTATTTGCGCTGAACCCTGGCAGACCATGCCAACGGGATAATGGCCGATAGCCCCGTCCGGCATCAGAACCGTCGCACCGCCAGCCCGCCTGGCATACCGGCAATCGATCAAACAGGTCGAGATGCATGGCCAGCGGCTTGACCAACGTCGGCACGACGCCGCCAGCAAGGCAAGCTGCCAGCCTGTGATCCTCGCGCTGGCGGCGCGCGAACAGCCTGGGACGGGCCTTGGCGGCAAGGTGTAAAACCATAACAAATGCAATGCCCGTGTCGATCAACGGCCAGTCCTCGGCGGGCTCAACCGCCCAGGCGGGCCAGAAGTTTTTTCGCTTCTGCCATCGACGGAAAGGCGGCCGGTGGGTTCAGGCTGAACGCCTGCTTCAGGGTTCTTCTTGCCGAGCCGGTGTCGCCGGATTCGGCCTGGACTGCCGCCAGGTGATAGAGGATTTCAGGATTGGTGGGTGCCAACTTGGCAGCCTGCTGCAGGGCAACGAGGCTTTTGGCGGTGAGTCCGCGTGCCCGCAGTACCCAGCCCAGCGTGTCGTGAAAATCCGCGACCTTGGGGTTGATCGCCACGGCCTTGCGTGCCCAGGCCTCGGCCTGCGCCAGATCCTGTTTGTGTGCCAGCGCCAGCATCGCGAGGTTGTTGTAAGCCACGGCCAGACCGGCGTCGAGGGCGAGGGCCTGCTTGTACGCGGCCATGGCGATATCGGGTTGGTCGGCTTGCGCGACCATGCCGATGCGCAGTTGCGGTAACGCCTGTTTCGGAGCAGCGGCCGCAGCCTTGCGATAGTCGGCAATGGCGTCCGTCGGTCGCCCGCGGGCGGCCAGCAGGTCGCCGCGCAACATCAGGCCGTCGACCAGGCCGGGCTGTAGCGCCAGCGCCCGCTCGACCGCTTGCATTGCCTGGTCGGGTGCATTCCGGCCGGCGTGCAGGCGCGCCAGCGCCATGGGCGGCAGCGGGTTGCGCGGATCGAGCCGGGCCGCTTGTTCGAGTTCTGCCTGGGCCTTGGCCGGTTCGCCTTGGCGGGCGAGGGCGATGCCCAGCGCGTAATGCGCGCCGGCGTGCTGCGGATCGATCACCAGCGCCTGGCGGTAGAACGCAATGGCGTCGACTTGTCGACCCTGTCCCGACAACAAGTCGCCAAGGTCGATGCGTGGGCGCACAGCACGGCTGTCGAGGCTGGCGGCTTTTCTCAGGGCGGCTTCGGCTTCGCGAGGCTTGCCCTGCACGGCGAGGTGCCGCCCCAGCGAGGCATGTGCCTCGCTACTTTGCGGTGCCGCCGCGACCGCGCGTTGTATCCATCGACCGGCGTCCGCCGGCCGGCTGTCGCGAAACGCGACTTCGGCCAGCCCCAGCATCGCCTTGGCGGAGGTCGGGTCGTGCCTGAGCGAGGCCTCGAAGTGGCGGCCGGCGGCCTTGAGGTCGTTATCGACGATCGCCTGCAGGCCTAGCTGGTAAGCCGCCTCGGCCGGAGTGGACATTGCTGTCGCGGCCGCAGGCGCGCCCGGGCGCAGCTGCGGCGGCAAGGACTTCGATTCGAGCGGGACGGCGCCGGCCGGCAGGGCGCAGGCCAGCAGGATGACGACAGGCAGGTAGGATCGCGTGTGCATGGGGTTCCCGTGGACGAAAAAAATCCCTTCGGGCACCTTAGCCCAAAGGGATTGTGGTTTCAACCGACAGCCGGTGTTGCGGCTCAGGCTTGCTTGCGGCGGCGCGTCGCACCGAGGCCGAGCAGGCCCAAACCGAGCAGCGCCAGCGTGGCAGGCTCAGGCACACCCGGCGGTTGTTGCGGCACACCGCCGACACCGGCGAAGCCGAAGATGAATGTCGCGGGCGAGCCCGTGACTTGCCCGCCGGACGACTGGCCCAGGGAGTACAGCTCGATGCCTTCCGCGCTGATCGCGGCGAGCGCGAGCGACTCGGTAGCGGCGGCGCCGTAGAAGATGGTGAACGAGGCTACAGTATCATCTTTGGCGGTGGTGGGATCGTCGGCAGCGAGCAGGGTGCCGAAATTGAAACGGAAGTAGGCACCGTGGTCGTTCGGACCGAGATCGGCGAAATCGCTGTTCAACGTCGATGCGGTAAGCGGGCTGGAGAAACCCAGGGGATTGGCGGTATTGAAGCCGTTGTTGTGCGACTCCTCCAGCAGCGTAGTAGTGCCGGTGCCCTGGATGGTGACGAATTCGGAGAACTCGGTCGGCGGAATATCCCAGTCCATCACGCGCACGTACTTGACGTTGGTCAGGTTCGTGCCGGTGGTGTTGGTGATGGTGACCACGGACTTGAACAGCACACCGGGCGCGTTGTCGGCGGGCGAGTAGGCATGGGTGACGGTCACGCCGGGCAGGCTGGTGAGGCTGGTGGTGGTGGTCACGGTGCTGCCGGTGACGTTGGTCGGCGCGCCGACGGTCAGGTTGACTTGGCCATCAGTCGACACGTTGGCATAGCCGCTGGTGGTGCCGTTGACCGATACGCCCCAGCCCTCGCACAGGCAGCCCGGCGCGGTCGCGTCGCGGAAGCTGCCGTCGGGGAACTTGTAGGCCAGGCCGGTGGCGCCAGCATTGCTGGTGATGTTGGGGGCGGTGTTCAGCGAACCGTTGTCGTTGACGCCCAGCGCGATGCTGGCGGTGCCGGCAACGCCGGTGTTGTAGATGACGGTGCCGGCCTGGGCTGCCCCGGCGGCCAGAAGCAACGCGGCGGACAGCACGCTCAGATGGAATGGTTTGCTCATTTGTAATCTCCTGTTCAGCATGAAGTTAAGAGTTTGCGCTGGGTGATCACAGGCACACCCAGTTCATTGCGAACGTAAGCATCAGTCGTGCCAGATTCGGGAAGGTTGTTTGTAAAACATTACAAAACAAATGGTTGTGACGTTTTATCCAGAATGCGCGGGGCGAGAAAAAATGGTAATGTAAAATTTTTCGACACCTACCCGTGTGCGTGTCTGCCGATGGCAAGACTACCCAAAAGCATGCCCGCCGCGCTGGCAATCAAGCCCGCGAACTGAGGCGGCAGCGCCGCTTCGGGCGCGACGAACTCCATCGCGATCCACGCCACCAGCCCGAACAGAATCGCGAGACCGGCCCCCTGGCTGTTGGCGCGGGTCCAGTACAGTCCGGCCACCAGCGGCACGAAGGCGCAGGCCAGCGTGACTTTGTAGGCGTTGGCGACCATTTCATGAATGCTGGTTTCGGCTTGCAGCGACCACAGTGAATACGCCACCACCAGCAGCGCAAACACGACGACCACGCTGCGTGTCATCCACAGCAATTTCCTTTGGTTCATGCGGTGATGCGGCATGAATTCCTTGAGGATGTTTTCCGAGATGGTGACCGAGGGCGCGAGCAGGGTGCCGGAGGCGGTGGACATGATCACCGACAGCAGCGCGCCATAGAAAATGATCTGGGCCGCAAGCGGCAGATGGGTTTTGACGAAGGTTGGCAGCACGAGCTGGGCATCTTCGGCAAGCAGCTGATGGGTCATCGCCGGATCGACCAGCGTGGCGGAATAGGTGAGGTAGATCGGCACGGCGGCGAACAGGAAATACAGCACGCCGCCGATGACCGTGCCCCACACCGCGATGGTCACGTTTTTGCTGGCGTTGGAACGCTGGAATACGTCCTGCTGCGGGATCGAGCCGAGACCCATGGTGAGCAGGCCGGCGATGAAAGTGACGATGGCCGCCCATTCCATGGGCGGCCAGAATTCGAACTTGCCGGCGGCGGCCGCGTGCTCGATGACCGGGGCGACGCCGTTGACCTCGGGCATGGCCCCCACCAGATAGCTGATCCACAAGAGGCCGGCGACGATCACCGTCATCTGCACCAGTGTGGTCAGCGCCACCGACCACATGCCGCCGAACAGGGTGTAGAGCAGCACCACCGCGGCGCCGATGTAGATGCCCTGCGCCTGGGTGACCATGCCGTCGGACAGCACGTTGAATACCAGCCCCAGCGCCACCACCTGCGCCGACACCCAGCCCAGGTAAGACAGCGCGATGGCGCCCGAGATGACGATTTCCACCGGGCGGTTGTAGCGCTGGCGGAAAAAGTCGCCCAGCGTGAGCAGTTTCATGCGGTAAAGCGGGCGCGCGAAAAACAGACCGAACAGAATCAGTGCGAGTGCGGCCCCGAAGGGATCGGAGATGGTGCCGCCAAGGTTTTTGTCGAGGAAGGTGGCGGGAATGCCGAGCACGGTTTCGGCCCCGAACCAGGTCGCAAACACCATGGCCACCACCACGATCATCGGCAGGCTGCGGCCAGCGGTGATGTAGTCGGCGGCGCTGTGGACGCGGGTGGCGGCATACAGGCCGATACCGATGGACAGCACGAGATAGAGGATGACGAAGCCGATGAGCATGGCGGGCGTCCTTATCGCAAATTGAAGTAGACCGTGAGCAGGGCCAGCGTTGCGAGCAGGCCGGCGATGACGGCGAGCCAGCGGTTGCGCGTTTGCTGCTGCCGCAGCATGAGGGCGAGGCCGGTTTCGAACTGGGCGAGGCGGTTTTCCTTGAGCGCGTGGTGCGCCAGGCGAGGCAGTTGCGGCAGCAGCTGCGCCCATTTCGGCGCCTCGTCTTGCAGGTTTTTCAGCAGCGCGCGCCAGCCGATCTGCTGGTTCATCCAGCGCTCCAGAAACGGCTTGGCGGTTTTCCACAGATCGAGCTCGGGGTCGAGCTGGCGACCCAGGCCCTCGATGTTGAGCAGGGTTTTCTGCAACAGCACCAGCTGCGGCTGGATTTCCACGTTGAAACGACGCGAGGCCTGGAACAGCTGCAGCAGTACCCGGCCGAAGGAAATGTCTTTCAGCGGCCGGTCGAACACCGGTTCGCAGACGGCGCGCACCGCGGCTTCGAGTTCGTCGATGCGGGTGTCGGCCGGCACCCAGCCCGATTCCAGGTGCGCCTGCGCCACGCCCTTGTAGTCGCGGCGGAAAAAGGCAAGGAAGTTGCGCGCGAGATACTGCTTGTCGACCTCGGTGAGCGTGCCCATGATGCCGAAATCGAGTGCGATGTACTGTTCGCTGCCGGGCCGCACGAGGATGTTGCCGGGGTGCATGTCGGCGTGGAAGAAGCCGTCGCGGAACACCTGGGTGAAGAAGATTTCCACGCCGGTGGCGGCGAGTTTGGGAATGTCCACGCCCGATTCGCGCAGCCGGTCGATCTGGCTGACCGGGATACCCTCCATGCGGTCCATCGTCATCACCTCGCGCGCGCAATAATCCCAAATCACTTCGGGTACGGCGAGCAGGGGCGAATCCCTGAAATTGCGCCTGAGCTGCGAGCAGTTGGCCGCTTCGCGCATCAGGTCGAGTTCGTCCGCCAGGTGTTTCTCGAATTCCGCCACGACTTCGCGCGGGCGCAGGCGCGGGCCGTCGGCGAGACCTTTTTCCACCAGCCGGGCGAGCACGTGCAGCAGGCCCACGTCGTGGGCGATGATGCGGCCGATGCCGGGGCGCATCACTTTCACCGCAACCGGCCGGCCATCCGGCAGGCGGGCAAAGTGAACCTGCGCCACCGAGGCCGATGCCACCGGGATGCGGTCGAAGTCGGCATACGCCACTGCCAGCGGTTTGCCCAGCGCCGCTTCGATCACGGCAACCGCTGTGGCGGAATCAAAGGGCGGCACGCGATCCTGTAAGCGCGCCAGTTCGTCGGCAAGGTCCAGCGGCACCAGGTCGCGGCGGGTGGAAAGCATCTGGCCAAACTTGACGAAGATCGGTCCCAGATCTTCCAGCGCGCGCCGCAGTCGCACGGCGCGCGGGGCGCGCACAGGACGCCAGAAGAGCAGCACGGCGGCGATCCAGCGCAGCGGGCGCAGACGCGGGTGGCCGAGGAAGAATTCTTCCAGCCCGTATTTCAGGGCCACGTGGACGATGCGCGCCAGCCGCAGCAGGTTCATGCGCCGAATGTCCCGTTCACGAGTCAAGCCGCGCCAGCCGCGCTTCGAGCCGGGCCGCGGCGTCAGCCAGGGCATCGACTTCGGTGTTGAAGCGCGCCACATCGACGCTGCGCGCCATTATCTCGGCTTCCTCAACTATATATTCGCCGGCGTTGCGCCCCAGCGCGGCGAACATCCCCTGCAGTCCGGCGATCGCGTCGCGGCCCAGGCCATGCAGGCGATGCGCCGCGATGTCGCCCACCCGGGGCGCAAGGTCGGCTTCGACATCCCATCTGAGCTGTTTGAAGACGCGGTCGAGTGTGGCGAGCAGGGCCGGGTCGCCCTGATAGTCGGCGTCGCGCAGGGCCTCGCGGCCAAGGAAAGGAAGGCGGGCGAACAGCCGGACCGTCGGCCGGATCAGGGCGTCGGGGCTGTCGATCACGGCTACGGAAAAATAGCCGTCGTCGGCAATGCGGAAATCGAGTTGCGCCAAGCCCAGATCGAAACGCACGCTCATGCCGGTATGGCGCAACAAGGCCTCGGCCGCGCCGGGCGACTGGCGCAGCAGGTGATTCAGGCTCTTCTCGGCCAGCCCTTCGGCGATCAAACCTTGAAGCCCTTGTGCAGCGCTACCACGCCAGCGGTGAGGTTGTGATAGCTCACCCGGGCAAAGCCGGCAGTTTCCATCATGGCTTTCAGTTCTTCCTGTCCGGGGTGCATGCGGATCGATTCGGCCAGATACTGATAGCTGCCGGGGTCGTTGGCGACGAGCTTGCCCATGAGCGGCAGCAGCTTGAATGAATAGAGGTCGTAGGCGCGCTCCAGCGGTTTCCAGACCTTGGAGAACTCCAGCACCAGCAACCGTCCGCCGGGTTTCAGCACGCGATGCATCTCGGTCAGCGCGCGATCCTTGTGGGTCATGTTGCGCAGGCCGAAGGCCACGCACACGGCGTCGAAATGATTGTCCCGAAAGGGCAGCTTCTCGCCGTCGCACTGCACGGTGGGCGGGGTGCTGCCCTCGTTCAGCATGCGGTCGCGGCCTTCGGACAGCATGGAGTGGTTGATGTCGGTGAGCACCACGGTGCCCGTGTCGCCCACTTCCTTCAGGAACAGACGCGTCAGGTCGGCGGTGCCGCCCGCCACGTCGAGCACGCGCATGCCCCGCCGCAGACCGGCCTGCGCCACGGTGAAACGCTTCCACAGACGGTGCAGGCCGGCCGACATCAGGTCGTTCATGATGTCGTACTTGGCGGCGACCGAATGGAAGACTTCGGCCACCCTGGCGGCCTTTTCGGATTCGGCCACCTGCTGGTAGCCGAAATGCGTGGTTTTATCCATTGAAGGGCGGGTCGGATTGGTCAGGCTGGATTCTACCAGCGCCCCCGCCTGGCGCGGGTTTGGCCGAAGTCGTGATGCGTCATAAATCATTCACATTGCTGTCATAGTATGTCCACCACTCAAATCCGTTTGGAATAGCGATGGCTGCCAACATTTTGCTGGTTGAAGACGAGCCCGGAATTCAGGAACTGCTGAAGTTCAATCTGGCGCAGGCCGGGCATTCCGTCACGGCTGCCGGCGACGCCGAGCACGCGCTCAAATTCCTCAAGAACACCTTGCCCGACGTGATCCTGCTCGACTGGATGCTGCCCGGCATGTCGGGCATCGACCTGTGCCGCCGGCTGCGCGCCGACGAGCGCTATCAGCCGATTCCCATCATCATGCTCACCGCGCGCGGCGAAGAGCGCGACAAGGTGCTGGGGCTGGACACCGGCGCCGACGACTACATCACCAAACCGTTTTCGCCACGCGAACTGGTGTCGCGCATCAAGGCCGTGCTGCGCCGCCGCGCGCCGCAGATGACCGACGAGCCGGTGGAGATTCGCGGTCTGCGCCTGGACCCCGTGAGCCACCGGGTGCAGGGCAATGGCCAGTCGCTTGATCTGGGGCCGACCGAATTCCGCCTGCTGCACTTTTTCATGACCCACGCCGAGCGGGTGTACTCGCGCACGCAGCTGCTCGACCAGGTGTGGGGCGACGATGTGTTCGTGGAGGAGCGCACGGTGGATGTCCACATCCGCCGCCTGCGCCTGGCGCTGGAACCGTCCGGGCATTCCGACCTGATCCAGACCGTGCGCGGCGCGGGTTATCGCTTTTCCGCCGAAGTCAGTTAATAATCCGGCCACCGGTTTTGTAGGTGGGAACAAACATGGGTTTCTGGTGGCGCCCCTTGAGCGTGCTGGCCAGCGTGCTGCTGGTGGCGCTCATCCTGTGGGCGGCATCCGGGCTGGTCGTTGCGCTGGTCTTTCTGGCGGGTATCCAGGCTTTCGTCATCCTGCGCCGTCTGTGGCAGGAATTTCTTCTCGCGCGCTGGCTGGAAAACCCCGATGAAGTTGAGCCGCCGGAAGCCAGCGGCACCTGGGGCGATATCTTCTACCGCCTGCAAAAACTCCAGAAACGCCAGAAAGCCAGCCGCAGGGAACTCACCAGCGCGCTCGAACAGTTCGAACACGCCGCCCGCGCCGTGCCGGATGCGATGGTCATCCTCAATGGCAGCGAGCAAATCGAATGGTGCAACCCCGCCTCGCGCAAATACATGGGACTCGATTGCGAGCGGGATCGCGGCCAGTTCATCCGCTATCTCATGCGGCAGGCGCATTTTCTAAAATTTCTCGACGCCGCCGATTTCTCGCGTCCGCTGGTCTGCAAATCGCCGATCAATCGCGAAATCTCCCTGTCGATGCAGCTGGTGCCGTTTGGCGAAGACAAAAAGCTTCTGGTGGCGCGCGACATCACCGAACTCGAACGTGTCGACGCGATGCGGCGCGATTTCATCGCCAATGTCTCGCACGAGTTGCGCACCCCGCTGACCGTGGTGGGCGGTTTTGTCGAAACGCTTGCCGATGCGCCCGAGTTGCCGTTCAGTGAGTCACGCCGCTATTACGAACTGATGCTCGACCACACCCGGCGCATGCAGCATCTGCTCGACGATCTGCTCACCCTGTCGCGGCTGGAAAGCCACGAGCACGCGCTCAAGGAAGAGGACGTCAATGTGCCGGACATGGCTCGCGCCCTGGCTGCCGAAGCCGGATCGCTCAGCCGGGGCCGCCATC
>JAIWOL010000140.1 GCA_020216925.1 Thiobacillus sp.
AGGTGCGGGTCGAGATCGGCAGCGAAGCGCACCTGCTCGGCAGCCTGCAAGAAATTCGCAGTGCGCTGGGCAATCTGGTCTCCAACGCCATTCGCTACACCCCGGAAGGCGGCAGCATCACCTTGCGCTGGAGCCTGCGCGAGGGCGAAGGCGTGTTCGAAGTGGCGGATACCGGCGAAGGCATCGCCGCCGAACATATCCCGCGGCTGACCGAGCGCTTCTATCGCGTCGACCGCAGCCGTTCGCGTGAAACCGGCGGCACCGGCCTCGGTCTTGCCATCGTCAAGCACGTGCTGACCCGCCACGGAGCACGACTCGATGTGCATTCCGTGCCTGGAAAGGGCAGTAGCTTTTACGCTATTTTTCCCGTCTCGCGCGTGCGTCTGCTCAACCCCGCTGCCCCGGTCATTCCCTTTCCCGCGCGCGAACAGGCCGTGGGTTAGGACGCCATGGCCCGTTGCACCGCACGGGCCAGGCGGGCGTCGAAATCCGCTGCCACCGCATGCGGCGTGTCGCGCAGCCGGACACCCCAGACCGGGTTGGGAAAATGCGGATCGTCGACAAAACGCGGGATCACATGCCAGTGCAGATGCGGCACCACGTTGCCGAGCGAGGCGAGGTTGATCTTGTCCGGCTGCATCAGCTCGCGCAGCGACTGCTCCACATTCATCACCACCATCATCAGGCGCAAGCGCTCCGCCGGCAGCAGGTCGGTCATCTCCGCCACGTGGCGGTTGAGGATCACGCGACAGAAACCGGGGTAGTCCGGCGCATCGGTCACCCGCACGATGCGGCAGAAATCGTCCTGCCAGAGCAGGTCGCCGCCGGGGGTGTCGCACAGAGGGCAGGTCATGATCGGCTTTCCGAAACGAAACGCCCCGCATCTTGCGGGGCGTGGGCGGCGTCTGGCAAGCGCTCAGGCGCGGCGGCGTACCCGCCAGCCAATCAGCCCCAGGCCTGCCAGCAGCATCAGCCATTCACCGGGTTCGGGAACGGCGGTGACAGTGTAGGCGGTGCCGGAAGCCGAGGAAAAGCTCGTGCCATGCGGCAGCACAACGCTGGTGAGGCGTGCGCTGTTGAAGAAGTCGAGGAGGGTGGGGCCGCTGCCATCCACGGCAGCTAACGCTCCAGGCGTTTCGCTGATTTCGAACGCAGCCAGTGCGCCGGTGTCGGCAATGCCGCTTTCAAACACACCGATGAGGTAAAACGCCTCGCCGTAGGTGAATGTGAACGAACCCGTGAGCGTTACGTTGACAGCCTGGTTGGCGCCTGGGGTGAGAACGAGGTCGGGAACATACTCGGCTTGATCCGGCGGGCCAGGGTCGGCTGGAATATCGACGTTCGTGTTGGACGATGCCGCAAACAATCCAGCAAGCTGGTCGGGATCGTTGTAGGGCGAGGCAACGATGTTGTAGACCGCGATCTCGGTAAGCTGATCGGAATCCAGGTCCCACGGTGACGTGTTCAGAAGGTTGGATGCCGGCGTGTCCGAGATGAGTTGCGTGGGATGAACGGGGCTCGCGAGCAGGCCGTAACCCGCTATGCCCAAATATGCGCCAGCGGTCACCACGCCGTTCAACTGTACCGAAAACTGCGCCGTGCCCGTTCCCGTGCCGCCGGTAATGGTGATCTGGTCATACCAGCCGGAAAAGTTGGCGACAGCGAACGCGCCGTTGTCGAAGCCGCTGGCCTGGGCGTGGACATGATTGCTGCCGGGCGTGGTTTTGGCCTGAGCGCTGTAGGTGGAAAGCGCAATCGACGCCGTTTGGCCAGCGGTTCCTGTCACGCTCGTCGAGGGCACAAACGAGGTTGCCGGGAAAAAATCGGAGTTGCTGATGTCGCCTGCAACCGAATGAACGCCGCTGAGAGGCAGAGCAACAACCGCCCAGACGGGAGGGCTGAGAAATAGCGCAGACGCGAAGGTCATCAAACGGACACGCATGTTTACCTCAGTAGACCAGTAGTTGAAAAAAAGCGTTGTTTTCAGGTCTCCGCGAGCGCGAGATTAGCACGTCCGGTGTGGCGCGATCAACGCCACGGCTGTTATTACAGCAGCACCCGTTCGATCCCGCCGTTGCCGACGCGGGCGAGGTAATTCGCCATCCAGTTTTCGCCGAGCAGCTTCTTCGCCAGCTCGATCACGATGTAGTCGGGTTCGGTGCCGGTGTCGTCGCTGTAGCGGGCCAGGCCCTGCAGGCACGAGGGACAGCTGGTGAGGAGCTTGACCGGCTTGCTGTCTGCGTTCAGCGCGGCGACGCCGGCGCGGATTTCCTCTTCCTTGCGATGCCGGATCTGGGTGGAGATGTCGGGGCGGCTGACCGCGAGCGTGCCGGATTCGCCGCAGCAGCGGTCGGAGAGTTTCACCACGCTGTTGTCCGGCGTGCCGCCGAGCAGGGTGTTGGCGACCTTCATCGGCGCGTGGGTCTTCATCGGCGTGTGGCAGGGATCGTGGTAAAGGTATCGTTCGCCCGGCACGTGATCGAGTTTCACGCCTTTTTCCATCAGGTATTCGTGGATGTCGAGCAGGCGGCAGCCGGGAAATATCTTCTCGAATTCGTATTTCAGCAGCTGGTCCATGCAGGTGCCGCAGGAGACGATCACGGTCTTGATGTCGAGGTAGTTGAGCGTGTTGGCGACGCGGTGGAACAGCACGCGGTTGGCGGCGGTGATGGCTTCGCCGCGGTCGGCCTGGCCGCCGGCGGTCTGCGGATAGCCGCAGCAGAGATAGCCGGGGGGCAGCACGGTCTGCGCGCCGAGCTCGAACAGCATGGCCTGGGTGGCGAGCCCCACCTGCGAGAACAGCCGCTCCGAGCCGCAGCCGGGAAAGTAGAACACGGCGTCGGCGTCGTCCGACAGCTTCGAAGGATTGCGCAGCACCGGCACGATGGTCGGGTCTTCCAGCCCCAGCAGGGCGCGCGAGGTTTTCTTCGGCAGGCCGCCGGGCATGGGCTTGTTGACCAGATGAATCACCTGCGCGACGGGTTTGGGCTTGCCCAGCGTGGCGGGCGGATGTTTCACCTGATCCTGAATCAGGCCCAGGCGCTTGAAGGCGCGGTGGCCTGCGCGTTGCGCGGCGTAGCCCCATTCGATGAGGGGTTTTCTCAGGGCTTTGATGGATTTGGGGTCGGTGGCGTTCAGGAAGGCCATCGACGCCCAGGTGCCGGGATTGAATGTCTTCTTGCCCTGACGGCGCAGCATGTTGCGCATGGCGATGGACACATCGCCGAAGTCGATGTCGACCGGGCACGGATTCTTGCATTTGTGGCAGACGGTGCAGTGGTCGGCGACGTCGCCGAATTCGTCGAAGTGCTTGAGCGATACGCCGCGCCGCGTCTGTTCCTCGTACAGGAAAGCCTCGATCAAGAGCGAGGTGGCGAGGATCTTGTTGCGCGGGCTGTACAGAAGATTGGCGCGCGGGATGTGGGTGTTGCACACCGGCTTGCATTTGCCGCAGCGCAGGCAGTCCTTGATCGAGTCGGCGATGGCCTTGGTTTCGGACGCTTCGAGGATGATCGATTCGGCTTCCAGGAGGCTGAACGACGGCGTATACGCGTTGCGCAAATCTGCGCCGCGCAGGAGTTTGCCCTTGTTGAAGCGGCCATTGGGATCGACCTTCTTCTTGTAATCGGCAAAGTGCGCCAGCGTGGCGTCGTCGAGGAATTCCAGCTTGGTCAGCCCAATGCCGTGTTCGCCGGAGATCACGCCACCGAGGTCTGTGGCAAGCTGCATGATGCGCGCCACCGCTGCGTTTGCGCTTTGCAGCATGGCGTAGTCGTCGGAGTTGACCGGAATGTTGGTGTGCACGTTGCCGTCGCCGGCGTGCATGTGCAGGGCAACGAAGACGCGACTCTTCAGCACGTCCCTGTGCAGGCGGTCGCAGGCGTCGAGGATGCGGGTGTATTCGCGGCCGACGAAAATCTGTTGCAGCGGGCTGCGGAGCTCGCGTTTCCACGATGCGCGCATCCGTTTGTCGCGCAGTGCGGTAAAGACCGTGCCGCATTCGTGCGATGCGTCGAGATCAGCCAGATAAGCCGCCCAGCGGCCGCGCACCTCGGCCACGAGTTTGACTGCCTGCGCCTGCTTTTCGGCGACCTTGTCCGGGTCGGCGACGGTGTCGTCGTCTTCCAGCAGAGGCAAGGGCGCGGCAAAGAATTCGGCGAGCGCGTCGGCGAGCGCGAGCTTGTTGGCCAGCGACAGTTCGATGTTGATGTGTTCGACGCCGTCGGTGTAATCACCCAGGCGCGGCAACGGAATCACCACGTCCTCGTTGATCTTGAAAGCGTTGGTGTGCGCGGCGATGGCGGCGGTGCGGGCGCGGTCGAGCCAGAATTTCCTGCGCGTTTCGGGGTTCACCGCGATGAAGCCTTCGCCGCCGCGCAGATTGGCGAGCTGCACGATGCGCGAGGCGGCCTCGCCCACGGCGACGTCGTTGTCCGACGCCACGTCGATCAGCAGCACCATGTTCGGCCGGGCGTTTTTCGGCGATTTGGTCGCGTAGCCGACCGCCTTCACGTAGCGCGCGTCGAGGTGTTCCAGGCCGGCGAGCAGCACGTCGGGATGCGCGTCGCAGTAATCCTTGATCTCCACGATCGCCGGCGTGGCTTCCGTCGCCGAGCCGAAGAATTCCAGGCACACCGTGCGGCCATGCGCGGGCAGACGGTGCAGGATGAAACGCGCCGAGGTGATGAGGCCGTCGCAGCCTTCCTTCTGGATGCCGGGCAGGCCGGCAAGGAACTTGTCGGTGACGTCCTTGCCGAGACCGGTCTTGCGGAAGCGGCTGCCGGGGATGGTGAGAATGTCGGGGCTGCCTTTGGGCGTTTTGCCGTCGGGGCCGAAACGACGGATTTCGAACGTGGCCGAGGGGGCATCGTGAATCTTGCCGAGATTGTGGTCGAGGCGGCTCACCTCGATCCAGTCGGCGTCCGGCGTGACCATCTTCCACGACACCAGATTGTCGAGCGCAGTGCCCCACAGCACGGCTTTTTTGCCGCCGGCGTTCATCGACACGTTGCCGCCGATGGTCGAGGCATCGGCTGAAGTCGGGTCCACCGCGAACACCAGACCGGCGGCGTCGGCGGCTTCCATCACCCGTTTGGTGACGACGCCCGCGCCGCAGTGGATGGTGGGAACCTCGAACTCGCAGCCGGGCAGATGCAGGTACTCCACCGCGCTCATCGTTTCGAGTTTTTCGGTATTGATCACCGCGGACTTGTCGGTGAGCGGCACCGCGCCGCCGGTGTAGCCGGTGCCGCCGCCGCGCGGAATGATGGTGAGCCCCAGCTCGATCAATCCGGCGACGAGCGCGGCCATCTCGGCCTCGCTGTCCGGCGTCAGCACCACGAAGGGGTATTCCACCCGCCAGTCGGTCGCATCGGTGACGTGCGAGACACGTGCCAGGCCGTCGAAGGCGATGTTGTCGCGGCGGGTCACGCCGGCCAGCCGGCGCAGGATGCGCGCGCGCAGGCTTTCGGTGTCGGCGAACCAGGACTCGAACTCGCGCACGGCCAGCTCCGCGGCCTGCAGCAGTTGCCCGACCAGTTCGTTGCCCTGCCGGCGCAGTTCGATCTCGTGCAGCCGGTGGCGCAGCGCCTCGACCAGCAGCGCGCGCCGCTTGGGGTTGGCCAGCAAATCGTCTTCCAGATAGGGGTTGCGCCGCACCACCCAGATGTCGCCCAGCACCTCGAACAGCATGCGCGCGGAACGGCCGGTCTTGCGTTCGCCGCGCAGCGTGTCGAGCACGTCCCAGGCGTCAGTGCCCAGAAGGCGGATGACGATCTCGCGGTCGGAAAACGAAGTGTAGTTGTAGGGGATTTCGCGGAGGCGGGGCATGACGGGACGGTGCTGCAAAAGCCGCATTTTACGGGATATTGTGAGCCGGGTCGCTGCGACTACAATCGCGCCAAAGCGTTCCCTGGACGAAACCCGACCGCCATGCCTTCTGTTTACGATCTGAAGCCGCGCTTTCAGGCGCTGCTCCGCCCCGGCGTTGCCAGGCTCGCCGCCGCCGGCGTCACCGCCAACCAGGTCACGCTGGCTGCTGTCGCGCTGTCGGTCATCGGGGGCGGACTCATTGCCTGGCGGCCATTCGAAACCTGGCCGCTCCTGCTGCTGCCGCTCATCCTCTTCGTGCGCATGGGGCTCAACGCCGTCGACGGCATGCTGGCGCGCGAATTCGGCCAGCAGTCGAGACTCGGTGCGATCCTCAACGAACTCGGCGACGTGGTGTCGGATGCTGCGCTCTACCTGCCGCTGGCCTGGGTGCCCTTTGTCTGGGTGCCGCTGGTCGAAGGCGTGGTCGTGCTTGCCGTGATTGCCGAAATGACCGGGGTGGTCGCCGTGCAGATCGGCGCGAAGCGCCAGTACCAGGGCCCCATGGGCAAAAGCGACCGCGCCCTCTGGTTCGGCGCGCTGGGTCTGGTCATTGGTCTGGGGGTGCCGCCCGGCGACTGGATCAACGTGTTGCTCGGCGTCATGCTGGCGCTGCTCGTGCTGACCATTTTCAACCGCGCCCGCGCCGCGCTGAGAGAAGGCTATGCCGCTTAACCTGCAATACGCCCTTTGCGGCATCCTCGCGCTGCTGGTGCTGGGCACCGTCTTCACTGCCCTGAAGAAATGGCTGCAACCCGGCCCCGGCGACCGCGAACTGTGGCTGCGCATGCGCTCGTGGTGGATCATGGCCGGCCTGTTCATGCTGGCCATCGCGGTCGACCGCACGCTCTCCATCGTTTTCTTTGCCCTGGTGAGCTTCCTTGCGCTGAAGGAATACTTCAGCATCATCCCCACGCGGCGGGCCGACCGCCGCGTGCTGTTCTGGGCCTACGCTGCCATCCCCGTGCAGTATTTCTGGATCTACGACGCATGGTTCGGGATGTTCATCATCTTCATCCCGGTGTATCTCTTTCTGTTCATCCCGCTGAAGATGGTCATCGTCGGCGAGACACAGGGATTTCTGCGCGCCGCCGGCACCCTGCACTGGGGCCTCATGACCACCGTGTTCTCGCTCTCCCACGCCGCCTTCCTGCTGGCGCTGCCGGACAGCGGCAATCCCGCTGCGGGCAGCGCCGGGTTGCTGCTGTTCCTGATTTTTCTCACCCAGTTCAACGATGTCATGCAGTTCGTCTGGGGCAAACTCGCCGGCCGGCGCCGCGTCATCCCCAAGGTCAGCCCGGGCAAGACCGTCGCCGGCTTTGTCGGCGGGGTGGCCACCACCACCCTCGTCGCCTGGCTCGCCGCGCCCTGGCTCACGCCGCTGGCCGGCTGGCAGCCCATCGCCGCCGGCCTCATCATCGGCATCGGCGGCTTCGTCGGCGACGTGACGGTTTCCGCCTTGAAGCGCGACCTGGGCATCAAGGACAGCGGTTCACTGATTCCCGGCCACGGCGGGATCCTGGATCGGGTGGATAGCCTGACATACACCGCGCCGCTGTTTTTTCATTTTGTGTATTACCTGCATTACTGATCAATCACTCGTCGAGCGAACGTCATGGCAACACTAGGCATCAAGGATGCTTTCTCGCGTTACGATGCGAATCTTCGCAATGTTCAATGGTCAGTTTCGGCTTGGACGGCGGACGGCTCGCTGGTAGTGAGTCTTTGGGATCACCATACACGTAAAGGTTTGGCAGGGACGCTGGAGTTCGCGGATTCTGCCAATCGCTGGCAAGGACCGGGAAACAAGGAGTTTCGAGAAAATGTTGCAAAGGTTTATGAATCTGGTGCCCCGGTTCATCTGGTGATCGCGCGGACAGAAGAAGTGGCGCGTGTTGAAGCCGGAGAGGACGCAAGCAAAATAAAGAAGGTCTTCACAATTCGCCAGGATCTGGTTGGCAAGGTCATTGAGTGGGATGGCTCAAACTACGCGTTTCGCTTCACTAAGGCCTAGATCGTTTTGCGTGCCTTGCAAGCCATTTTCTTCCTGCTGATCGTCCGTCCCTTCCTCGCCCTCGTGCTGGGCGTGAACCTGCGCCACGCCGAGCGCTTGCCGCAAACCGGCCCGGCGATTCTCGCCGCCAACCACAACAGCCATCTCGATACCCTGCTACTGATGAGCCTCTATCCGCTGGCAAAGCTCTCCCACGTGCGGCCGGTGGCGGCGGCGGATTATTTTCTGAAGAACCCGTTCATCGCCTGGTTCGCGCTCAACATCATGCACATCCTGCCGCTGGCGCGCCGGCCCAAGCCCGGCCAGCCGCCGCTCGCCCACATCGAAGCGGCACTCGCGGCGGGCGACATCCTGATCCTGTTTCCCGAGGGGTCGCGCGGCGAGCCGGAAAAGCGCAGCGCGCTCAAATCCGGCATTGCGCATTTGATGGAAGCCGCGCCGACGGTGCCGGTGATCCCGATCTATCTGCGCGGGCTGGGCAAGGCGCTGCCAAAGGGCGACTGGCTGCCGATCCCGTTCTTTGCCGACGGCTGGGTGGACGAGCCGCTGGTGTGGCAGGGCGAACGCGCGGCGACGATGCGGGCGCTGGAGGCGCGCTTTGCCGCACTGGAAAGCGAGGGCGGGGCGTTGACGTGGGAATGAAAATGGGCCGGATCGAGGCGCGTGTGCTGGCGACTTTGACGCTGGCGGCGCTGGCCGTCTCGGGCATCCATGCCTACGACCGCCTGACCTGGGTGCTGGAAACGCTGCCGGTGATGGTCGGTCTGCCGCTGCTGCTGCTTACCCACCGCCGCTTTCCATTGACGCCGTTGGTGGTGCGGCTGCTGTTCGCGCACGGACTGATCCTGATGCTGGGCGGGCATTACACCTATGCGCGCGTCCCGCTGGGCTTCTGGGTACAGGACGCGTTCGATCTGGCACGCAATCATTACGACCGGCTGGGCCATCTGGCGCAGGGTTTTGTGCCAGCGATGCTGGCGCGCGAAATCCTGCTGAAACAGACGCCGCTGCAACCGGGCGGCTGGCTGTTCCTGTTGACCACGGCGGTCATTCTGGCGTTTTCCGCCTGCTACGAATTCATCGAGTGGGGGGCGGCGCTGGCGATCGGCGCGGAGGCCGATGCCTTTCTGGCCACGCAGGGCGACGTGTGGGACACACAGTGGGACATGTTTCTCGCGCTCGTCGGCGCGATGGCCGCGCAGCTCTTGCTGGCGCGGACGCATGACCGTCAGCTGTCGGCCGCGCGGCGCTGATTCAGGGCTGCGCCTGATACAGGGCGATCAGTTTGGACCACTGTTCGGGCGTGAGGATTTTCCTTGCGTTGTCGCGGCAGGCCAGCTTGCTGACGACGAGCTTGATTTCCTTGCGCTGCACGTCGCGCACCCGCTTCTGGACGTCCTGGTTGTTCCTGTCGTCGAGCATGGCCTGGTTGATGGCCAGGCGGTCGGCGGCGATTTCCCTTTCCAGCTTTTCGCGGCCGGGCTGGGCAGCCCTGCGCCAGTCGGCGAGCCTGGCTTGCTGTTCGGCGCTCAGGCCCAGCTCGCCAGCCTGTTTGACCAGAATGGGCATGAGCGAAGGGGCGGGGGAGAGATAGGTTTCGAGCGCCTGGCGTTCGCCTGCAAACGCGGCGCCGGAGACGAAAACGAGGGACAGGGCGAGGGTGCGCAGGAGGTTCATGGGGGCTGTGGTGGGTGGAAAAGCGTGTATTAGATATTTCTAATACTTGTCGCGCAATGTGACATGATGTCGCACCCGGGCGCTCAGGCGGCAGGACGCCTGAACAGCCGTTTGACGGCCGTTACCCCTGCCAGCACCAGCCCGCCGGCGACGATGCCGACCCCCGCATCGATCAGCAGCCTCGGCAGCAGGCCGCCCGCGCCGGCGGCTGGTGCGATTGCCTCGGCCAGATGATGCAGGGTGGGCACGCCGTGCGCGAGGATGCCGCCCCCCACGAGAAACATGGCGGCGGTGCCCAGCACCGACAGCGCCTTCATCAGCCAGGGTGCGGCCGCGAGCAGGAAGCGGCCGAGGGCGCGGGCGGCGCGGCTGGTCTTTTGCGCCAGATGGAGCCCGGCGTCGTCGAGCTTGACGATGCCGGCGACCAGCCCGTATACCCCC
>JAIWOL010000072.1 GCA_020216925.1 Thiobacillus sp.
ACGGTCATGGCCAGGGCGATGAAGGCGAGCACCGACACCCGGGTGGCGAAGCTGGCCGCCGCCACGGTGCCCAGCGTGATGACGATGATTTCGGCGGAGAGGATGAAATCGGTACGGATCGCGCCCTTGATCTTGTCCTTTTCGAACGCGACCAGATCGAGCGCCGGGTCTTTGCGCGCATGGACAAGCCCGGCCCTGTGCGCGTCGTCTTCGGCCTGGTTGTGCAGGAATTTGTGGACGAGTTTCTCGAAGCCTTCGTAACAGAGGAAAGCCCCGCCCAGCATGAGCAGCGGCGTGATCGCCCAGGATGCCACGGCGCTGATGGCGAGTGCGGCGGGCACCAGGATGAGCTTGTTGACGAGCGAGCCCTTGGCCACGGCCCATACCACCGGCAACTCACGATCGGCTCGCACGCCGGCCACCTGTTGCGCGTTGAGCGCGAGGTCGTCGCCTAGCACGCCGGCGGTTTTTCTGGCCGCAACCTTGGACAGGACGGCCACGTCGTCGAGCACGCTCGCGATATCGTCGATGAGGGCTAACAGGCTGGCACCGGCCATGAGTGTGCTACGTGCAGGGCGAAAAACGAAGGGGCGGGATCAGGGCGCGGCGGTGGTTCAGTCGCCCAGTTGAATGCGGCCGGCTTTTTCGGCAATGGCAAAATCCAGCATGCGCTGGATCGACAGCCGGGCCTTGGCGCGGATGGATGCCTCGATGTGGATTTCGTTCGCCCCCGTTTCCAGCACACGGGCGAGGTTTTTCAGGCCGTTCATCGCCATCCACGGGCAGTGCGCGCACGACTGGCAGGTCGCGCCCTCGCCCGCAGTCGGCGCTTCGAGCAGGATCTTGCCGGGGGCGGCGGCGCGCATCTTGTGGAAGATGCCGTTGTCGGTGGCGACGATGAATTCGCGGTTGGGCAGATCGTGCACCGCGTGGATGAGCTGGGTGGTCGAGCCGACCACGTCGGCCTGCGCGATCACGGCCTCGGGCGATTCCGGGTGGACGAGCACGGCGGCGCCGGGATGCTCGGCGCGCAGCTTCTTCAGCGCCTCGGCCTTGAAGGCTTCGTGCACCACGCACGACCCCTGCCACAGCAGCATGTCGGCACCCGTGACGCGCTGCACGTAATCGCCCAGATGGCGGTCTGGCGCCCACAACAGTTTGTGGCCCTGGCTGTGCAGATACTTGACGATCTTGACGGCGATGCCGGAGGTGACGACCCAGTCGGCCCGGGCCTTCACGGCCGCGCTGGTGTTGGCGTAGACGACCGAGAGACGGTCCGGATGCGCGTCGCAGAAGGCGGTGAATGCGTCCGCCGGGCAGGCCAGGTCGAGCGAACAGTCGGCCGCCAGATCGGGCATCAGCACGCGCTTTTCCGGATTGAGGATCTTGGACGTCTCGCCCATGAACTTCACGCCGGCGACGATCAGCGTCCTGGCCGGGTGGGCGTGGGCGAAACGCGCCATTTCGAGCGAATCGGACACGCAGCCGCCGGTTTCCTCGGCCAGATCCTGCAGGTCGGCGTGGGTGTAGTAGTGCGCCACCAGCACCGCGTCCTGCTGTTGCATCAAAGTCTTGATGCGCGATTTCAGCGCGACGCGTTCGTCTGCGGACAGCGTTTCCTCGACCATGGGCGGGGCCACGATCGCGGGTCTGACGGGAACGGGGAAGGCTAGGCTCATTGCAGGGCGGGGGCTAACGGGTCAATCAACCCGCAGTATAGCCGCGCGCGGCGGCCGTTTCGCATGGCGAGGCCCCGGGCTTTTGCGTATCCTTACCGCCCTATGCGGCAACTGCTTCTCGACATCCGGCCTCCTGCGCGCCCCGAACTGGCGCGTTTCGTCGTCGGCCGCAACGATGAACTCGTGGCGCAGCTGACTGCCATGCTCGCGGGTACGGCGACCGAACGCGCGGTCTATGTCTGGGGGGTGCCCGGCAGTGGCAAGAGCTATCTGCTGGAAGCCTGGGCCCATGCCTGCGAATCGGTCGGCAAGCAGGTGGCGCGCGGCGGGCTGGAAGCGGCAACGGTGGTGGTGGCCGACGGAGTCGACAACTGGGACGCAGCGCAGCAGCTCGCCGGATTTGCGGTCTATGACCGGGTACGCGACGCAGGCGGCTGGTGGCTGGGGGCGGGGCGCGCCGCCCCCGCCGAGGTGCCGCTGATGCCGGAATTGCGCACCCGGCTGGGCTGGGGGCTGGTGTTTCAGATGGCGTCGCTGACGGATGCGGACAAGCAGGCCGCCCTGGCGTGCCATGCCGAATCACTGGGATTCCGGCTTTCGCCCGCGGTGGCCGATTATCTGCTCACGCGCGGCGCGCGCGACATGCAGAGCCTGCTTGCCACGCTGGAAGCGCTCGATCGCGCCAGTCTGGAATCGCAGCGCCCGATCACCCTGCCGTGGGTGCGGCAGCTGCTCTCCGGCGGCTGATCAGCCCTGCTGTTGTTGCTGTTCGGCGATGTCCTTGTGGACCTGCGCCATGTCCAGGCCCATCACCTGCCCGATCAGCGAGTCGAGCGCCTGTGCGGGCAGCGAACCGGCTTCGGAATAGAGGATGACGTTTTCGCGGAAGACCATCAGGGTGGGGATCGAGCGGATCTGGAACGAGGCGGCCAGTTCCTGCTCGACTTCGGTGTTGACCTTGGCAAAGACGATGCCGGGGTGCTTGTCGGCGGCGGCCTCGAAAACGGGTGCAAAGCCCCGGCAGGGGCCGCACCAGGGCGCCCAGAAGTCGATGATGACGACGTCGTTGCCGGTGATGGTGGATTCGAAATTGTCTTTGTTGAGTTCGATGACGGCCATGCTGGTTTCTCGCAAGCAGATGAATAAAAAAAGGCGCGTGGACGAATGCCTCGCGCCTGATGTCACCCTATCACGGATGACGGGCCACCGCCAATTCGGCAGCTCATGATCGGGGGCCGCCTGACCGCGTGCGCCCCGGGGTCCGGTCGAAGCCGACCGGCCAGGAAAATCGTGCCCAATGTCTAACGCGCGAAAGCCTGCGAAAACAGGCCGCGCTTGTGTCCGGCGCCGGGCTGCTGCGCGCTGCGAACCATGTTCTGGCTGTGCTTCAGATTGTTCCGGACTTCGGCGCGGTTCACGGCCATGATGAGCTCGGTGGCGAGTACGCGCGCCTGATGCGGGGTGAGGGCGAGCGTGCATTGTTGCAGCACGAGCTCCACATGGTCGCGTCCCTGCGCATCTTCTCTGAGGTTGATGTTGAGGGTGTCGCCAGTATCGAGTTCGATCATGTTGAGGTCTCCTTGCGTTGCGTGTGCAAGGGTATATGCAGTGTCCATGCCAAAGCCTCCGTGCCCGGTGAAATCATGAAAACCGCAGTAAATCAGGGCTCAATGAAGGCTTGATGAATGCGCGGCCAGGCCCGCCCTGACGAAGCCTCGTCAGGGCGCGGTCAGATTCGACAGTCAGACGGCCGGCGCCGGCTGCGCGGCGGGGAGACGTTCGCGGGTGAGCAGGGTGTAGGCGACCGGAATCACGAACAGCGTGAGCAGGGTACCCAGCAGCAGCCCGCCGACGATGACCCAGCCAATGGGCGAGCGGGATTCGGCCCCGGCGCCGGTGGCGACGGCCAGCGGCACCGCGCCCAGCACCATGGCGGCTGTGGTCATGAGGATGGGCCGCAGGCGCAGGCTGGCGGCCTCGATTACGGCGTCGACCTTGCGCTTGCCGCGTGCCCGCAACTGGTTGGCAAATTCGACGATGAGGATGCCGTGCTTGGTGATGAGGCCCACCAGCATCACCAGCCCGATCTGGCTGTAGACGTTGAGCGTGGCGCCAGTGAGTTTCAGCGCCAGCAGCGCACCGGTGGCGGCGAGCGGCACGGTGAGCAGAATGATGAAGGGCGAGATGAAACTTTCGAACTGCGCCGCGAGCACCAGGTAGATGATGACCAGCGCGAGGGCGAAGACGACGGCCAGAGTGGCGCCGGATTCGGCGAATTCGCGCGACTGGCCGTCGAGCGCGGTGCGGGTGTTTTTCGGCAGCGTCTCTTTCGCGGCCTGGTCCATGAAGGCGAGCGCCTCGCCGAGCGTGTAGCCGGGCGCGATGTTGGCCGAGATGATCGCGGCGCGCTGGCGGTTGAAGTGGTTGAGCTCCTTGGGCGCCACGGCTTCCTTCACCGCAACCAGATTGGACAGCGCCGTCAGGCTGCCGTCGCGTCCCCGCACGTAGAGGGCGGTGAGGTCATCCGGCGTGGCGCGCGCGGCGGGGTCGAGCTGCACCTTGACGTTGTACTGCTCGCCTGCCTGTTTGTAGCGCGTGACTTCGCGTCCGCCCAGCAGGGTTTCCAGCGTGCGGCCGATGGTGTCCACGCCCACGCCCATCTGCGCGGCCTTGTCGCGGTTGATCGCTACCCGGAGCTGGGGCTTGTTGAGCTTGAGGTCGGTGTCCGGGTTGGCGAAGCCGGGGTACTCGCGCACCTTGGCCATGAGCGCCTCGACGGCGCTGTTGAGTTCTTCGTAGCTGGGAGCCTGCACCACGAACTGTAGCGGCGGATTGCGGAAATTCTGGCCGAGCGAGGGCGGGTTGATGGGGAAGGCGAGCACGCCGGGCATGCCCATGAACATTTTCGGCCCGAGTTCGGCGGTGATGTCCATCTGGCTGCGGGTGCGTTCCTCCCAGGGTTTCAGCATCACGAACGACAACGCGCTGTTGACCGGGTTGGGGCGTTCAAGTCCGGGGGCGACGACGACAAATGCCGTGTTCACTTCGGGCACGCTCTGGTAGAGACTTTCCAGCTGACGGGCATAAGCGTCGGTGTATTGCAGGGTGGAGCCTTCGGGCGCGAGCATGAAGCCGATGAAAAAGCCTCTGTCTTCGGTCGGCGCAAGTTCGGATTTCAGCGATTTCAGCAGGCCCCAGGCCGCACCGGCGACCAGCGCGAACACCAGCGCAACGAGGATCGGGTGGCGCAGGGTGCGGGTGAGGCCGCGTGTGTAGGCTGCGTTGAGACCGCCCAGCACACGCTCGCCAAAGTTGAACAAGGCGTTGTGCGCGGGTTCGTGGCGCAGCAGTTTGCTCGCCATCATCGGCGTGAGTGTGAGCGCGACAAAGCCCGATACCAGCACGGCGGCCGCCACGGTGAGTGCAAATTCGGTGAAGAGCTTGCCGGTATTGCCTTCGGCAAAGGCCAGCGGCGCGAACACGGCGGCCAGCGTGAGGGTCATCGCTACCACCGCAAAGCCGATTTCCCGGGCTCCTTTCATGGCGGCATCGTAGGGCCTCATGCCTTCTTCGATGTGGCGGTAGATGTTTTCCAGCATGACGATGGCGTCGTCCACCACCAGGCCGATGGCGAGCACCAGTCCCAGCAATGTCAGCACGTTGAGGGTGAACCCCATGGCGTAGAGAAAGATGAACGCGCCGATGAGCGAAACCGGAATCGTGACAAAGGGGATGAGCGTGGCGCGCCAATTGCGCAGAAACAGAAAGATCACCGCTACCACCAGCACCATGGCCTCGATCATGGTCTGGTAGACCGCATCGATGGATTTTTCGATGAATATCGAGCTGTCGAAGCCGACCCGCAGCGCCATACCTTCCGGCAGGCCAGCCTCGATGCGGGGCAATTCGGCCTTGACTGCGCGCGCCACCGCCAGGGTGTTGGCGGTGGACTGCTTGACGATGCCGAGACCAACCGCCGGCCGGCCATTGACGCGCACGATGTTGCGGTCGTCCTCGGCGCCGATTTCTGCGCGCCCCACGTCCGACAGACGGATCAGCGTGCCGCCGCTGTCGCGCAGGGTCAGGCGGTTGAATTCTGCCGGGCTTTTGAGGTCGGTTTCGGCCAGCACCGTGAATTCACGCGTCTGGCTTTCGATCCGGCCGGAGGGCAGTTCGGCATTCTGGCTGCGCAGGGCCGATTCGACATCCTGTACGGTGACGCCGAGCGCAGCCATGCGGTCGGGGTCGAGCCAGATGCGCATGGCGTAGCGCCGCTGTCCGCCGATGATGACCGATGCCACGCCGGGCAGGGTCTTCAGCTGGTCGGCCACGACACGGTCGGCGTAATCGGTGATTTCCAGCGGGTTCATGCGGTCGCTGGAAAACGCCAGCCAGATGATGGCCTGTGCGTCGGCCTCGATCTTGGCCACCACCGGGTCGTTAGCTTCCTCGGGCAGGAGGCCGCGCGTGCGGGCGACGCGGTCGCGCACGTCGTTGGCCGCCGCCTCGGCATCGCGCGACTGCGCGAATTCGACGGTGATCTGGCTGACTTCCTCGCGTGACACCGACTTGATGGTGCGGATGCCTTCGATCCCGGACAGCGCATCCTCAAGCGGCTTGGTGACCTGGGATTCCATCACCTCGGCCGACGCGCCGGGGTAGACCGTGCGCACCGACACCACTGGCGCGTCGATGTTGGGGTATTCGCGTACCGGCAGGCGGTCGAAGGCGACCAGGCCGATAAGGATGATCATGAGGCTCATCACCGTGGCGAACACGGGACGGCGAATGGAAATCTCGGACAGGATCATGAGCGGCCAGAATTCAGGAGCGGTTCACGGGACGGGCGGGTTGAAGGCGGGCGCGGCTTCATTTCCTGGCCGGTGGCGCGGCGCGCATCTGCTGCATCCGCTTTGCCGCCTCTTCCAGCGAGACCACCGGCACCCCGGGCCGGAGCTTGATCTGGCCGTCGAGCACCACGGTGTCGCCTGCGGCCACGCCCGACAGGATTTCGACTCGTCCCGGCTCGCGCTTGCCGAGTGCGACCTTGCGCAACTGTGCCTTGCCGTCGACGGCGAGGAAGACGTAATTGCCGTCCGCGCGCGGCACCAGCGCCTGCTCCGGCAGCAGGATGGCGCTCGACCGGCCGCCAAGATTGGCGGTGACGCGGGCGAACATGCCCGGTTTCAGCACGCCTTTGGGGTTGGCGATGCGGGCGCGAACCCGCACGTTGCGGCTCACGGCGTCGACGACCGGATCGATGGCATTCACCTTGCCGGAAAATTGCAGGCCGGGCAGGGCGTCGACGGTGAGCGAAATCGGCTGGTTGATTTTTACCAGCGGCAGATAGGTTTCCGGCACCGGCACTTCGAGCTTGAGATGGGCGAGCGCGTCCAGCCGCACGATGTCGCTGCCCTTGGCGACGTAGGCGCCGGGGCTGACCTGGCGCAGGCCCACGACGCCGTCGAAAGGCGCGCGCAGCACCGTCTTGTCGAGCGCAATCTGTTCCTGGCGCAGGCGCGCCCGGAGGATGTCGAGATTGGCGCGAGCCTCGTCCAGTGCCTGCCTCGATAGGAAATTCTGCGCCACCAGTTCTTCGCTGCGTTTAAAGCGGCTCTTGGCGAGATTGAGGTCGGCCTCGGCCGCGGCGACACGGGCGCGCTGCTCGGCGGCATCCAGCCGCACCAGCACGGTTCCCTTTTTCACCGGCTGGCCTTCACGAAACGGCAGGCTGTCGATCCGGCCGTCGATTTCCGGGCGCAGCATCACCGTGTCTTCGGCGATCAGGGCCCCAACCGCATTGACGCTGTTGGAAACCGGCGTGGCGGCAACCTTCATCATGTTGACCGGAATGAAAGGCGGGCCGCCTGCCTGGGCCAGGACAAGGCTGGGAAGAAACAGCAAAAGGGCGAGTGCGCGCATGGTCGATGGACAGGCGAGGCAAAAAAATACGATGGCCCCGAACCTTAACAGTTCCGGCCGGAAACAAAAATCGCGTCCTGTGGTCTGGCAGAAAGCCGGGTGTAAGTTTTGCCCGTACAGCCCGACTATGTTGTCACCTACCTCCAGGACGCCGCCATGCTCATCCGCCTGCCCAGCGATATTCCCGCTTCCGAGATCACGCCGCCGGAAATTTACCGGGATCGCCGTCGATTCATGCAGGGTTCGATCGCGTTGCTCGGCGGCGCGGCGCTGATGCCGGCAGGCAAGTCGATCGCCGGCGCCAAACTCGCAGGCGTGCGCGCCAGCGCCTACAGGCTGGATGAGGAAAAGACGCCCTACAAGGATGTCACCACCTACAACAATTTCTATGAGTTCGGCACCGGCAAGGATGACCCGGCTGCCAACGCGCATACCCTGCGGACCCGGCCCTGGACTGTTGCGGTCGAAGGCGAGGTCAGGAAGGCGCGCACCTGGGATATCGACGCCCTCATGAAACTCGCGCCTCTGGAAGAGCGGGTCTATCGGATGCGGTGCGTGGAAGGGTGGTCGATGGTGATCCCCTGGGTCGGGTTTCCGCTGGCCGAGCTGATTCGCCGCGCCGAGCCGACCGGCAACGCAAAATTTGTCGAATTCCTGACGCTGGCTGACCCGAAGCAGATGCCGGGCGTGCGCTCGCGCGTACTCGACTGGCCTTACACCGAAGGCCTGCGCATGGACGAGGCCATGCACCCGCTCACCCTCCTCGCGGTCGGGCTCTACGGCGAGGTGTTGCCCAACCAGAACGGTGCGCCGATCCGGCTGGTGGTGCCCTGGAAGTATGGATTCAAGAGCGCCAAGTCCATCGTCAAAATCCGCTTTGTCGAAAAGCAGCCGGTTACCGCCTGGATGGCGGCGGCTCCCAGCGAATATGGCTTCTATTCCAATGTGAATCCGCAGGTGGATCATCCGCGCTGGAGCCAGGCCCGGGAACGCCGCATCGGCGAATTCTTCAAGCGCGACACCCTGATGTTCAACGGTTATGGGGCGCAGGTCGCCCATCTGTACCGCGGCATGGACCTGCAAAAATACTTCTGATGGACGTTCAGGGCTTTCTGTCGGGACGAGCGTTCAAACTCGGTCTGTTTGTCCTGTGCCTGTTTCCGCTTGCGCGGCTCGTCGCACTGGCCGCAAGCGGGGGCCTGGGCGCCAATCCCATCGAATTCATCACGCGCTCCACCGGCACCTGGACGCTGGTCGGATTGCTGTTGACGCTTGCCGTCACCCCGCTGCGGCGGCTGACGGGCTGGACCTCCCTCGCGCGCCACCGCCGGATGCTGGGCCTGTTTGCCTTCTTCTACGCCAGTCTGCACTTCGTCACCTATATCTGGCTGGATCAGTTCTTCGACCTGGCATCGGTCGCGCGCGACATCGTCAAGCGCCCGTTCATCACGCTGGGGTTCGCCGCTTTCATCTTGCTGATCCCGCTTGCATTGACCTCTACCCAGGCCATGATGCGACGGCTGGGGCGTCGCTGGCAGCAGCTGCACCGGCTGGTGTACGGAATTGCGGTGCTCGGTGTGCTTCACTATCTGTGGCTGGTGAAACTGGATCTCAGCCAGCCGCTGATCTACGGCGCTGTGCTGGCGCTGCTGCTGGGCGCGCGTCTGCCCTGGGTGGCGGGCATGCTGCAGGGGGGGAATCCGCGCAGGGCAGTCGGCCGCTCCGGATAGCGGCAAAATACAAGGGCTCCGGCTTGCGCAGCGCATAAAAAACGGGGGCTCGACGCCCCCGTTTCAGATTGGGCAATGCCCGACCTGTTTAAAGCCCGAACGGCTTGATGACCGGTACCGCCGGTGCGGGTGCTGCGGCCGGTGCAGGTGCCGGAGCGGGTTTGGCAGGCGCGGCTTTTTTGGCTGCCGGCTTGGCGGCGGCCGGCGCGGCCTTCTTGACTGCCGGTTTGGCTGCAACCTTCTTGGCCGCCGGTGCCTTGGCTGGCGCGGCTTTCTTGGCTGGCGCGGCTTTTTTCACTGCCGGTTTGGCTGCCGTTTTTTTGGCGGCTGGCGCGGCCTTCTTGACTGCCGGCTTGGCTGCGGCTTTTTTCACTGCCGGTTTGGCTGCCGTTTTTTTGGCGGCTGGCGCGGCTTTTTTCACTGCCGGTTTGGCTGCGGCCTTTTTCACTGCGGGCTTGGCGGGCGCTGCCTTTTTGGCCGGGGCGGCTTTCTTGGCGGCGGGTTTGGCGGCCGGTTTGGCTGCGGCCTTCTTGACCGCCGGTTTCTTGGCGGCGGGTTTCTTCACTGTTGCCATCTAACACTCCTTGAAAGTTGAACACATTCACTCATCACTACAGCCATAAGCTACGTGCAGTCAGAATTTGCACTTCCAAAGCGTGGCATCGACAG